>NZ_JBKHUP010000001.1:0-186233 GCF_046565525.1 Coleofasciculus sp.
CCCCATCGACAAACCCGCAATTGTTCCCGACGCTCTACCGAAGTAGAGCGCAGGGCTGCTTGCGGTTATAGCTCAATGGCGAGCATCACCATTTTGATTCCGCTTCACAACTAGTTATAGTCGATTGATTAAGCTAGCCGAAAGATATATCGAAGTCTGCTTCCTTGACAAATCTTATACAGCGCGATCGGCGCATAAATACCTATGACTGTACCCAGGATAAGGTGTGCGATCGGCTCTATAAAACCCAAGACATATTGTAGAAAAATTCGTAGTGGTGCCGAAGCTATTGTATGAGCCACGTATATTTCTAGCGACAAGCTTCCCCACTGTTTCACGAAGCCAGTTCTATTAAACCGATCTAGGAGAATCGCCAAAGCAACTGAGGCGGCGATGCCAAATATAGCAACTATAGGCGTCAGTAATTTTACCGCCATCAAATTAAACCCAACCGCTAATCCCACAGCACAAAATCCACCAATGGTAACAATGAGCAAAGTCTTGGTTTTCCATTGACTTAACTGTGACATTAATCTACTACTGCCTACTACCGCACCCAAGGCGAGGTAGATAGCATAGCGGCGGACTGAATACAAAACTCCCCATGAACCCAAGTGAACATCAACGATTTGCGTCAAGTAAAATAAAATCGCCAAAATTAAAAATACTCTGGGAGAAACATTGAGCTTGTGGACAATCGCGTAGACCAACATGATTACAAAAAGACTGTAGAGAAACCAATATTGCATCACGGGTTGGTAGACAATTCGCCACAAGTTAGTTAGGGGGATCGGATTATTGGTATAACTACCTGCTATAGCCTGAAGGACAGTTTGAAGCACCGACCAGACAAAGTAGGGGTACGCGATAACCTTGAGCTTACTGACGACAAAATCTCTTAGTGGTTTGGAGGATGAACGTTCGATAAATAATCCTGAAAGGCAAAAGAAAAGTGGCATGTGAAAGGAATAAATCCACTGATCTATTGAAATAATTATCGTTGATGCATCAAGTATTGAACTATTAACTAAACCTCTAAGTGTATGACCAAAAACAACTAAAAATATTCCGATACCCTTGGCATAATCAACCCATTGCACCCGCTGTTTAGTCGCGAATGGAGTCTGGGTTTGTTTAGAGATATTAGCCATCAACCAATCCTCAACTCAGGGTGCATATCTATTTGAATATTTAATTATATTGAGCAGCAAACATTTTTGGATTGGGGTCAGATTTTAACAGATTTAACAGATGGATCATGAGGGATGAGGAGTGAAACAGTTTTGAGTAGGACGGCTTTCACCATTATCATTGTTTTTCACCCTGATTTAATTAAACCCGCTCCCACAAGGGGGAGGATTATTTGACAAAAGACAAATGAGAGATGGGAAGCATCGCCTATTGGTAATCTAATCGATGAGCTGTGACCCATTAACAATCAACAATCACTATTATTAACTTTGGATTTTAAGCGCATATTCCCGGAACCGCTCCAAATCTGCTTGAATCGTAGACTCGACAATTCGACCTAAGAACAAACCATCCATCAACTTACCCAAAATGCCAGGAATATCATAAGCCACAGTAAGTTTAACAACACTACTTCCGTGGCGATCATAAAAGCGTACTGCACCCCGATTAGGTAAACCATCCACAGATTCCCACTGAATAATCTGATGGGGTACTAATTTTAGAATGCGGGAGAGCCAGCTAAATTCAAAGCCACTGCTGGCGAGTTTCCAACGGGATAAATCTGGATTGTCTTCGAGGACTTGTACCGAGTCAATCCACTTCATCCAGCGAGGCATTTGCTCTAAATCAGACCAGAGGCTCCAAACGGTTTCCATTGGCACCTCGACTTCAACCTGTACGCTGTGTTCTAACCAGTCAGATTTATTTGTCATTTGTCATTTGTCATTTCTTATTTGTCAGGGAATAGGAAACAGGGAACAGGTAATTCAAATTCATAATTCATAGCAAGTTGTAGATCATAATAGTAGTTTCTCTCCCCCTGCTTCCCCTGCAAGGGCGGGTTTAGTCACGTTATCGGTTGTTTCCAGAACGTTATCTGTAAAACCCGCCCCTACATCCGGAGCTTCCCCGGTTCTCAGATAACTTTTAAGTCGTGGTAACCAGGGTTGGTTCTACAGGTTTTTGTGCATGTTCTAGAATCGCTTTAGCTGCACGCCGTCCGGATAGAGTCGCTCCTTCCATACTATCGATGTAATCTTGTTGAGTGTAGCTCCCTGCTAAGAAGAAGTTGCTCACTGGGGTTTTTTGGTTAGGGCGATAGGAGTCCATGCCTGGAGCTTCTCGGTAAAGAGATTGAGCTAATTTAACCACACTGTACCAGGTCATGTTCAATTCCCGCGAAGAAGGGAAGAGTTCGTGGACTTGCTGGAGGACATGTTGGGCGATGGATTCATTATTTTGCCGGATAAAGGGATCACCGGGTGTTAGTACTAATTGTAACAGTGACCCTTGTCCTTCTTTGTAATAGTCACTGGGGCTGGTTAAGGCTAAGTCGGCAAAGCAGGAGAAGTCCGCATCGGGAGTATAGAGGAGATTATCCATCCCCGCCGCTTGTGCCAGTTGCTTCCGTTTTTGAGCATCATGGAGTTCTGTTACCCAGCCATCAAACCGCAGTTGCACGGTGGCGACAGGTACAGTGTCTAGCTGGTAGAGATTGTCAAACTCTGACCATTTGCGCCATGATTCTGGCAACAGACGCTGCACTCCAGGTACATCGGCGGCGCAAACGTAAGCATCAGCGGTAATGGTTTCCTCGCTTTCACCTTGGGCGATTACTAAACCTGTCACATTAGCTGAGTCTCCTGTCTCGGTGTAGAGGATTTCTCTCACCCGTCGCCTGGTATAAATTTTTGCTCCTCGCGCTTCGAGGTAATTGATAATCGGTTGATGTAAGTATTCATTCGGCGAACCTTCCAGCATCCTGAGAATCGATGCTTCTGTTCTGGCTGCAAAGAACTGGAAGATTGTCAACATGCAACGGGCAGAAATATTCTCTGTATCGATAAAACCGAGGGCGTAGGCGATGGGATTCCACATCCGCTTTAAGCTGCCGTTAGATCCCCCATGCTTGCGGAACCAGTCGGCAAAGCTAATTTTATCCAAGTCGCGAATCGTTTGCATTGCCCCGTCAAAGTCGATCAAGCCGCGTACTAGGGGACTGGTTCCGAGTGCGATCGCGTTTTGTAGCTTATCCTGAAGTGATAGCTGGGAGGTGGTGAAAAAGGCTTTGAGTCCATTAAATGGCGCTCCTGTGATAAAGCGAAAGTCTAGCGATCCCGTGCGTCCACCACGATTAATAAAGGTATGGGTATGTTCTTTGAGACGTAGGTTCTCCAACGCCCCTACCTGGTTCATTAAGTCAAATAAATTGTAGTAGCAGCCAAAAAAGACGTGCAACCCCATCTCGATGTGATTGCCCTCGGCGTCTACCCAACTGCCAACTTTGCCGCCCACGAATGGACGGGATTCAAAGATTTCTACATGGTGTCCGGCATCGACTAATTCTACAGCCGTCGCCATTCCGGCAAGTCCTGCCCCAACGATCGCAACGCGCATCGTAGCCCTTCCTTTTCAGTTTTCTTTACAGATTGTAATAGAATTTGGTATCCAAATGCAGCCTATAGGCTTGCGATCGCAGTTTTGTTTGGTGGCATGAAATCTTGATAAAGTTGGCTAAACAGAGTTGCTGATGTCAGCCAATAGGAATTAGAATGTACAAAGTGTCTTACATGTTATACAGTAAGTATTACAGACTTACCAGTCTACAAAAATTGGGTAAGGCAAATATCTTGCCAAAGAGAAAGCAGGAAAGGTTATTCAATCTGAACATCAGGGTTGCTAGTTACAGATAGAACACCCAACAAAGTCTTTCTACAGGCTCAGCCTCCTAGACGTGAGCCTAACTCTAACTGAGCCGACAGGCAATAGCAGTTTTAATGTCACTGTTTTTGCTTAATCATTTTTAATGCAACTCAAATGTGTTTGAACAACAAAGAACGTAAAAGAGAGGAAGAGAAGGTATTACTATCTTCCCTAGCGGTTGAAGTCGATACTATTTTTTTGAAACTTCGCAAAGCGGATCAAGTCATTCGGAATGAACTTAATTTACTAAATTATCCCAGCATTAAATCCTTTGAAAAGAGCTGGATTGAGCCAATCCATGTCGAAGAACTAAAAAAGATTATTTATAGAATTCCACCTCAACATTTATTGGTAGATGAGTATGTTCTCTACATGCTTGACAGCAAAACAACGAGTATATTCGATTTAGTTGAAGATTATAATCATTCCCTAGAACACCGCAAGCAACTGCAACAAAGCAAGGATTGTAGTAACCTAAAGAATGTGGATGAACAGTTAGGTTATGCGATTCGACGTTTGGGGGCGATGATCTATCATTTAAATATTCATTTAAATTTGCTAACTGTCTTGTTAGTTAAAGCCCCGATTCTCACCGAGCATCAACAAATCGTTATTAACGACAGCAAAGATAAGGTAGAAAAAAATCTGCTGGATGATTGGGATAAATGGCACGACAATGTTCGGTTTCTAGAAATCACCATTGATGAACCTTATGCGATTGTAACGTGGGCAATGGAAGATCTTTGTGGAGATGCCCTTCTTCAGCAGGATCGAGGCAGTTGGCAATTGATGACGATCAGCACAAGCCGATTCGACACGAAAGCCTTGGAACCCGTGAATATTTCCTTGGATGCAGCTCAACGCTTGCTCAAGCGTCATTACCAGAAACTTGAATATTAATCCCTTATTCTTGGGCAGCATATCAAAGCAAACACCAAACATTTTTGTAGGTTAGGTTGACGTTAGGAAACCCAACAAAATCCCAGGCTAAAGCCTTTACTACGAACCAAATGTTGTCCGACTCCTTAGACAAATCGGATTGTGCGAATTTCTCGCCATAGTTCTTGGTACTGCTCAATCGCTTCTTGGGGTAAAGGATGCAGAAAATCACTGGCGTTGAGGATAGAGGGTTCTGGTAAAAGTATCGAACTGTTTTGCAGTTGGTTCGGTAACGTAGCCGGATTCAGGCTAACCAGTATCGGTGAAGCCGCATGAGTTAATAAAGAAATGTCGATCGCGGATTGTTTTTGCCAGCAAAAATTAATCCATTGCTGGGATAATGACTTGAACGTTTCTGAGTCTGGCGATTCAGCCGCCGTCTTTTGCACAGCAGGTTGTACCCACACATCTGCCCAAAGGGATGTTCCTGAACGAGGAACGACGGCTTGAATTTGGCGATCGCGTCCGCGCAGGGATAAGATATCGGTAGACCAACCCACGGCTAGCCAAGTATCGCCTAAAATCAGGGGTTCTAGGTAGTGATTTGAACTGTAAAGTTTAACCTGTTTATGTAGCTCTAAGAGTTCGGTTTTCAGATTGGGGACTTGACTCAAGTTGGCGGTATTATAGGAGAATCCTAATTTTTTCAAGGTCAACCCAATCACCTCTCGCGGACTATCGAGTAACGAGATGCGATCGCGTAATTCTTTTCGCCACAAGTCACTCCAATCCGTCGGAATCCACCCTAATTCCTCAAACTTATCGCGGCGATAGGCAATAACCACCGTACCCCAGCGATAGGGTGCGCCCCAAATTAATCCCGATTCATCAAGTTGTCCTTGGCGATTGCGTCTGACAATTGCTTGCCAACGGGGGGGTAACTGTTGCCATCCCGGTAATTCTACCAGTTCTAGGGGTTGAATCAGTTGCTGCTCAATGGCGGATTCTAACCAATAACTTCCTAATGTGACCAAATTTGCGATCGCGGGTGGCTGGCGACTAATCAGAGGAATAGGAAACCGCTTCGGGGATTCTGGGTTCTGTGCTTGTCGTCTCCACACCAGAAGGTGCTCGTATGTATCCTTAAGCTGGGCTTGTGGGTCAAACTTGAGCCTCACGGGTGAGTTTAGGGTTTGGCGAAATGCAGCCAGTAGCTGAACGGGAATTGAATCTTGCAACAGTTCTACATTCAAAGCCGTTGGCTGTCTATTGCCACACCCAGACGCCAATTGCCCCAGTGCTAGGGCGCTAGCGCCCATTAGAAAGGAGCGTCGTTTCATCCCGAAAATCCAGTAAATTGATGGAATGGATGCGTGTTCTTTCAACAAACTAACATAATTTTTGTGTTCTTTGAGACGGACAGTCAAATAACCCATCTGCTATACAAGTGACCAGTGACCCGTGACTCGTTCATGAACCGCGCCTTACTTCGTGAAGACGCGGATTGGCAGAGGGAACCTGCCAGGAAGTCATGAATAGGGCATAAGTTGGTAGGGGATAACCACTTCCAAGCATTTCTCTAGCTTGGCTTAAATGTAGGTCTAGGAATCTCTAGGCACTGGGTAAGTCCAGGACACACCCCTATCAATGCCTTAAGAGACGTAAACATTTACACGAATGGATTATCTCTATGAATCGTGTTCCAGTAGTTAGCAAAGAAGGAAAACCACTGATGCCTACCAAACCCTCCAGGGCTGTAAGAGCAGAGAAATCCGGAAAAGTCTACATTGGCTATGTTGGTGGGTTCACCGACACTCAAAAGACTAAAAATATTTCCGTTTGCGACTACACATGGAAACGTATTGGTCAATTTGCCCCTAGTAAAGTTGACTTAATCAGGAGAAATAATGGCTTATGTGTAGCTTAGGCAAGAACTGGATGCCTCCATTCTTCCGGCATCCCGCTATCCTTCCTCACCCTACGAGAGTTGAGGGTGAGGACTCCCGCGAATACGTTGAGGGAATCGGGGAACTTATCCAGAGTTCGGTCTTAGTTGAAGGCGCAATTGTTAATAAAACATTAAATAGTTAGATTGGCGACATTAAAGCAAGACAAAGCGAAAATCTGGGGAAACAGGCGATAAACGCCCAAGATAAATCATTTTTGGGGTTGACTGAATGACTGTCAGTTGTCCCCTACCAAAAAATCAGCAGAACATCGGGGTAAGAATTGTCTCAAATAGTTAAATGAATCAGCACGAAGAGAACTTTCGAGTATAAATTGACTAGCATGAAGTAGAACTCGCTATGGAAATTGGTAAGCAGATGGATACAATTCAACAACAAATCACCGCCCTAAATCATAAAGTTGATGCCATATATCAAATTATCGAGCAGCTCGACCAAAAACTTTCCCAGTGTCTGCCTACAGTCAAGCCGATGTTAACCGTAGACTCTGAGCTACAAGCATCAACCGAAAAGGTTAATGACATCCCCGTCTACGCGAATCCAAAACTGCTTGACTCAGTAATGGAACATAAAGATATCCTGATTGAGGATACTGGTGAAGTATCTCAATTTCATACGAATCACAACGGAAATCATCATCCAGAGAATCCCCTATCCGCCGATGTACAAGTGCAACGCCTCACTGCCCAATTGACCGCCGCCTACAATCGCATTGCGGCTTTAGAAGAACAGCTTCTCGCTCGCAGAATTCACTCTTGACCTAGTGGTATTGAGCTAGCAGTGTTTCAATGGCTTGTAGTAATTGAGTAGCGTTCCATCCTTGGTAAAGATGGGAGGCGATCGCACATCCTCCAGCACCGACGCCTTCCTTGACATATCCTTGTTCGTAAGCCCGTAGCTGCGGATAACTTGACTGGGCAAAACTTAAGTCGGTTGCTAAAAGGGGAACATCACCGATAGCTCGTGCTAATCCTACGGTATCACCCGTGGGATCATCTGCTACCCAGCGAGTTGTACCGACAACCACCTGCTTAGGTTGCCAATTAGCTTGAGTTTGCTGCGCCAACGCCCGTGCTAGTGCATAAACCGCCAACATTTGCGTCCCTCCAGCCAACAAAACACCAACACTCTGACTTGCGCCAAGTACCATTCCGGCGGCTGTAATTTGCATCGGATCGCCTACGGCGGCGACTAACTCGAAGGGATCAATGAATTCTGCCAGTTTTCCTTCCCAGTCAGCCTGTTGCAGCCCGATGCGAACGATTTCTGCTTTTTGGCGATGATTACAGCGAGGATGGCTGCTATTGACTTTACCCATAGCGGCAATACCTAACCCTGTTAGGACACTCAAAGCCGTTGTGGTTCCGCCAACCACGCATTCAGCAATCATTACATATCCGTCTACGGCAACGGTTGCTAGCTTTTGACCCCAGATTAAGCCTTGCTCAAATAGATGTTTTACGGTGCTGATGGGCAAGGCTTTTCCCGTGGTCAAACAGTTAGCGGGTAAACCCTCTAAATCTATAGCTGGGACGGCTGGGGGTTGGGGTAAACCCGCATTGAATAGATAAACGGGAAGGTGACAAGCCTCGACGACAGCGCGAGAAATCAGCACAGGGGATGCCCCAGCATCCAAGGGAGGTAGAGGATATTGAGGATTGGGGGTAAAACCATTAACCAAGAATTCAGCATCCGCTACTGCTGTATACTTACGATCCTCTGGGGTTGCCCCAGCCGCAGAAATGCCGGGGATCAACCCTGTTTCCGTAAATCCTAAAATACAAGCAAGTAGGGGAGGTTGTCCCCGATAATGCTGCAACCATTTATTTCCTTGGATGAATTGGGTATAGATTCGGATCACGCCTGTCCTTTAGGTGAATCGACGAGAAGCCCAGCGCTGTACCCAAAGGGTGACGCGGTTCGGATCAATGATCAATGACCAATGACAATTAAACTAGGACAGGTGTTTCGGTTTGATCGAGTTCTCGAAACAAAGGCGTACTCAGATAGCGTTCACCAAAACTGGGTTGTATCATAACAATTAACTTACCCGCATTCTGCGGACGTTTCGCCACCTGAATCGCGGCACATAACGCAGCGCCGGAGGAGATTCCAGATAACAACCCTTCTTCTCGTGCCAAACGGCGACCAAAAGCGATGGAATCTTCATCACTAACTTGAAGCACTTCATCAATCAGTTCTGTACGCAAAACTTGAGGGACGAAACCAGCACCAATCCCTTGAATCTTATGGGGTCCAGCTTGTCCGCCAGAGAGAACTGGACTACTGATGGGTTCGACTGCGATCGCGACAAAATCGGGTTTACGTTGCTTGAGAACTTCGGCAATGCCGGTAATTGTACCACCAGTGCCAACCCCAGCGATCAGGATATCGACCTGACCCTCTGTATCTGCCCAAATTTCTTCAGCCGTTGTCTCTCGATGGATTTGGGGATTGGCTGGGTTTTGGAACTGTTGCAGCATAAAGGCTTCAGGAGTACTTTCGGTAATTTCGTTGGCTCTGCGAATTGCTCCTTTCATCCCCTCGGTTCCCGGCGTTAGCTCTAGTTTTGCACCATAAGCTTTCAACATCGATCGCCGTTCTAGGCTCATCGTATCGGGCATAGTCAAGATTAGCTGATACCCTTTCGCGGCGGCTACCATGGCTAGGGCAATACCAGTATTCCCCGATGTCGGTTCCACTAAAATTGTTTTCCCTGGCTGAATCTGACCCGCTGCTTCCGCCGCCCGAATCATACTCATCCCGATGCGGTCTTTCACCGAAGCGGCTGGGTTCATTCCCTCCAGTTTCACCACAATTGTCCCCACACATCCCTCTGCTTGAGGAATTCGGTTGAGCTGAATTAGGGGAGTGCGACCGATCACTTCTGTGATGTCATGAGCAATTCGCATAGTTTCTCCTTAATCAAAGAGTCATCATACCAAGTTGCGTTCTAACCTGTCTTATGACAGCGTTGCCTTAGCGAAAGCGTTAGCGAGGAACGAACGTCGGGTCGGAACTTTTCCTCAGAATCTCGCCAGAGGCTTCGCTACTGTTCCTTCGCTCAGCATGACAGATTAACTGCTCCGAAAAACTTACTCTTGCCCTAGCTAAAGCTAAAATCTGATGTTTTCTTCCCGTCTCAGCCAAGGGAGTCGGCTCCTTCTTGTCCACGGGCGTAAATTCCGCTCAAGCCAAGCGTATTTTGTCAGGCGGGGCATTTTCTAGATTAATGGATGCGTTTTCATCTCGGTCTTGAAAATGCCCACATTTTTTACAGTCAAAGATTCGGTCATCCAGTTTCATTTCCTGAACATTCCCACAACAAGAACAGGTTTTTGAACTTGGATACCATCGGTCTACCAATTCCACTTTTGTTCCGTAATGAGTTTGTTTATAGACGAGCTGACGACGAATCTCATAGAAACAGTTGTTGCTCACAGCCTCCGCTAATTTGTGATTAGCTATCATTCCAGAAACATTAAGGTCTTCTATCCTAATGTTGTAGATTCTACGACTTAGATCCGTTGTTATCTTTTGGATTGTATCTCGGCGAATATTGGAGATACGCCGATGCTGACGAGACAGATCAACGTAATACTTTCTGGCTTTTTTAGAGGCGGCGACCTTAAGTTTTTTGTTGCCGAGGACTTTGTTACGATTTCGCCACTGGAGCTTACCTAGCTTGGTTTTCGCTTTCTGGGTGGTAATAGGCATCTCGTATTTCGTACCATCGGAAACAGTTGCCAAACACTTAACCCCCAGGTCTACACCTGCTCGATGAACAGGATGAATAATTTGGGGTATTTTTTCGGCATCTAAAACAAAAGAAACGAACCATCTGTCTGCCGCTCTTGATACAGTGAATGTCTGAGAACTGCAAATAAACTTGATTCGCTCTTTGAGTCGATATGTTTTTAATCCGGGAAGTTTTATGTGTTTTCCGGCAGAAATTGTCACTCGGTTGCTAAAGGGGAGGGCGGGTTTCCCTTTCTCCGGATAGACTCCGGCTGTTTTATAAACCGTGAAGGAGTCTCCCTTCTTTTTTGACTTCTTTTTCGGAAAACCCGACAAGCCCTTTCTCCACCGAGAAATGGCATTCTTTAGATCCATAAATGCCGACTGATAAATAGTGGATGGATAGTCTTTCATCCAGCTATTTTCCGGTTTTTGCATCGTCATGGATGTAAAGATTTTCTTGATTAAGTCTATCCGCTTCGAGTCACCCATCTTTACTCCTAGGACATCCCAGCTAGCTTTCAGCAGCTCTAGCCCGAAGTTGTAGACAATTCTCTTAAACCCAGCCATGCCGCGCATTCGAGATATCTCTTTCTTATTCAGTTTGAGTTCTCGCTTAATAGCGTACATAGCTAAATCTCTTCAGACTTACTCAAGTTTAGCAGGGTTGAGACAAGGATCGATGCCATTGACAATTTTCTTTACTTTGGTCTTATATTTGCGTAACCCATACAATCGGGATGAAAAGCAGTGAATGATTGATAAGAGATCGGCACTTAGCTCTTTGAGAGCAACTGGGTATCACGTCTGGGTTAATCTATCCTAACCCGTTACTCCAATTACTTTGGGTTAATTCCTGTTCTTTAACCACAGGTATCAGCGATTTGTGATCGCTAACGCTAACACCTCGATACTTTAAGGTTGAACTCGTTGACGTAGCCGGAGAGTTCACCAAATGGTGAACTCTCAAAGCCTGACCCCGATATTTTCCGATCACCTCATCTTCCGTTACCTCAACCTCGGCAGGGGTTAGGTCATAGTTAACGCCTCGATAAACTAACTTGACATTTTTCTCATCCGGCAATGATGACTCTATGACGGGCGCAGACGATGAAGAACTGCGTCTATGATTGCTGAGAATGACCACGACTAGCAGCAATAATTGAATTTGCCAAGGTGCTAAACATAACGTTACAAGTAAGCTAACTAAGGCAACGGCGGCGGCAATATAAGCTATTTCATTAGCCAAATGTTTAAAAACATAGGCGGCGACGATAAAAATCCCCAGGGGAATGATAAATAATAAAGACATATCAAGTGACCTGTAACCTACTTAATCTGTTATCTTAGCGAATTACCAAAGTATCAACAGGGGAGCAGGGCTTGCTGTAACAATATTGACAGATACCTTATTCATCATTCGTTACACTCGCTCCCGCAAAGAAGCCAGCTACGTCTTATGTAAGGGTTTGAAGACTATTTACAAAACTTAACATATTTCGGTTTATTTCCATCAACCTACTTATTTCAATAATCCAGCAAAACTTGTACCCACTGAGGCGGGCGAGGAATGGGATTTTTCAGGCGATCAAAGATGAGTAATGCCACCAGATGAACAACAAATAAATAAACGGCATTGTTGACCACAATTGCCAAAATTGCCACCACCTGAATCAAGGTCAAACTGGGCTGAGCCAGTAACCCCAGCTTGATAAATCCCCATTCCACTAACTCTGTAATTTGAGTCATCACATAAACCCACAGATCCTCACTCAGCAGAATCGAGAGCAGCCAGAATCGAAAAAAGAATCCAAAAGTTCCCAGTAGAGTACCAATACCAATGGAAAATAACCAATTCGCTTGACGTTTCCACAATGCGCCCAACTGAACGCCCATCAAACCGTAGGGAATCAAAAAGAGAATACTGCGGGTTGGTCCTTGTAGCACCGACAGCAACAACCCTGAAACCAGAGCCGCCATCCAAGAGGCTCGATGTCCCCGACGCATATACACCAAGGCAATTGGCACAGGGAAAAACATCTTCAGGACAGGACCTAGGGGAAAATAATAATTAATCAGCCAAATCAAACTAGCTGTACTGGCGAGGAACGCCGTTTCCACCATGACTACAGTGGTATTGAACTGTAGCTGTTGTTCATGAGAGGAGTTACTCGCCGAATTGTTGCCTTGATCAGGTATTTGCCGTTCAGGTCTAGCATTGGTTGATGTTTCCGTCTCTCGGTCTAGTTCCTCGACCAAATCCCATTCGTCATGGGTATTTTCACTGGCTGAGTCTTGGGGTTGGGGTTCAGTATTCTGATCTGGATTAGGGCGAGGCGTTTGGGCATCCTCAAAAGAATCGCTCATGCAGCTTTCATAAACGCTTGATCAACCTCCACTCTAACGCCCCTTTTACCTCGAAACGATCGCCTGATCCCCTGAAGTGGATAAACCTACCTCAAACTCTTACCCAGAACAAAGGACAAATCACCAATGATGCTTCTAAGCAATAATGCGTTCTAGTGCCGGCAGATCAGGGATAAACATAATATCGTGTTCTCGCTTAATCAACCCTTTTTTTTCCAGCTTAGTCAACACCCGCGTCACCGTCTCCCGTGCTAATCCACTCAAGCTGCTTAACTCGCGATGGGGTAAGTTGGGAATCTCAGTGCCTTGCTGTTTGACTTTACCCTGACCCTCTGCCAAAAACAGGAGCGTGTCTGCCACTCGCGACGTACTATCAGACTCCCTCAGGCGCAGGCGACGGTTAACTTGGCGCAAGCGCTTTGCCATAAGCTGAGACAAACGAACACCTGCTAGAGGTTCATCATGAATGAGCTGGACAAAATCTTGGGCGGGTATACTGCCAATCGTCGTAGGAGTTAAGGTAATCACATCAGTAGAACGAGGTACCTCATCCAGTGCCGCCATTTCGCCAAAAATTTCCCCCTTGCCTAAAATATTCAGGGTCACTTCTTTACCCTCCAGGTTATAGGTACGAATCTTTGCCCAGCCCTCCAAAATGAAGTAAACCGAGCCACCCCAATCATTTTCCAGCAAAATCACTCGATCCTTTGGGTGGCTGCGAGTAACAACATGAGCCGTAGCTTGATTCACACTGGCTTCTGGTAAGCCAGCAAATAAAGGAGCAGTGCGAATTAACTCATTAACATTAGAGTTCATTGCGTGTGAGCTGTATCGATCATCCATGAAGCCAAACCACATTGTATACGCCGTGGACAAGTACGGCGATTTGTTATCCTCAAAAACTTGAGCAGGTTTCTTCCTGTTCCACAACAGACACAGGATTGAGTCGTTGTGGTGTCAGCGCCCCCCATCACCCCATCTAGACCAGCCATAATGGCAGATACAAGGGACTCATAAAAATCCTTCGTTGTGGGAAACCCTGTGTCTTTAGACCAGGGAGGAACACGCGGTAGCGGTTTTAACCGCATACCCCTTTCGGGGTGGAGGGGTATGGTTGCCCCTCCGGTTTTCACCCATTTCTGGGGTAAAGTTAGCCTCGCCAAGGTTATCGGTCGGTAACTGTCCAAAAAGCACTGTTTCAGTGACCTTAAAACTGTTTAACTTTTCGGTTCTAGAGCAGCAAACTGGCTATCGCATCCGCTGGTAGGTCTTTAACACTTGCCGATAACGTAGTGCGCTTAGCACTTAGGCTGGTAAGCACAGCTTTAACTTATTTGGCTAAAGCTCCGTGTATGCGAGACCGGGGTTGCTTACGTCCTGATCGATGACGGCGCTATACTCCCTCGAAGTGCCTTCAAAGTTAATCAGCCGCAGATTGGTACACAGCTATTATGCTTCATATTGAGGGAGATTTAACAATTTAGATGCCACTGATGAGGACTTGAGGGGACATCTGTGAGCCAGAATACGTTTATGATAATGACACTCACGCCAAATTTTTCGACCACCATAGTTCAAGTGTTGCTGGTTCATCTTGATTCATCCCATGCCTTTGCCCCTGATACCTCCAGGGAATGGACTTGTCCTCAATGGGTCATTGTCCACGACCAAGACATAATAGTTAAGAGAAGCAGGGGGATGTTTCACCGTGACTAAACAGAAGACAATTCAATCGCTGATTGCTGATATTGATAGCCTCCTTGCCAAGTTGGACTCCCGTTTCCCTTGGTCTAAATCCAACGACTTAGCCCACGATCGCCAAGTCCTGGAACGAGTGCGTAGCTATTTGCTGTCGATGCAGCAAGAAGAAATGGCAATGACGCCAACCCAGCAATCAGCCGTTAGACCGATTATGCAAGCGGTGGCTCAAGAAATGGAGACTATACGCCAACAGGTGAGTGCACCCTTGCTCTCTGAATTGTCTGACTTGCGTCAACAGCGAGAGTCTTTGACCCAAGAAATTCAGCAACTTGAACTCCAAAAACAGCAATTGCTCAATACTTTGACACCGATGGGGAGGGGACAAGAGCAAGCACTCCCAGCATTTGCTCAGGATTTAATTAACCAGTCAACTGAACGCCTGACGCAACAGTTGGCTCAAATACTACTAAATTTAGAAGCCCAACTGCTCAACGCTTCATCAACATCGGGATCACTAGGACAGCAAGCATCGGCGATGATGTCGCCACAAGAACGTTTGCAGCAACTGCGACAACTCCAAAACGAGAGCGATCGCATGTTGATCAATATAGACGCCAACCAACGGACTCTCTTTGAAGCACTCAATCGTGATTTACAGGGGTACCAGCAGTCTTTGTCTCAAGGGATTGACAAAATGCACCGCTTGAGCAATCAAGGAGAGCTGTTATTTACAGCCCTTGTCAATCGCCTCGCTCAGTTATTGGGACGAGAAACCTCAACCTTGGTGCAATCTTCTCTACCCTGGTCAGAGGCGGCGGAATTATCTGAGTCAATACCCAGTTCAACATCATCACCACCAAAACCCAGCAGTATCTTTGTCGGAGTTGATCCGGTTTCTCAGCCTGAATTCAACGTAACCCTATCTGCCAACGCCTCAACCCCGTCCCCACAACTGCCGGTTCAGCTTTCGTCTAATATCCCCGATCAGCAATCCACCCAAGAACTGGAGACAGAAAATTTAGCCGAAAATTCCCTAGACGCATTGATTGGCTGGGATATGGATACCCCAATCCCAGTAAACTCAACCCTAAATTATTCAGAATTTCCCGATCTAGATTTCTTATTAGACATCGATAGTGAACAGGAGCCCACAACACCATCATTCCTATCCGTCCCAATCATTCAGGCGGACGCCACTAAACCAGTACAACCAGACATTGCCGCTCAAAATGAAGTAGAGAACCGCCACCATGAAATTGATGAGTTGTATAATACCCTATTTGGCACAGACTTTGCTCAAGACACCAATATAAGAGCTTCCGCAAATACCGTCGAGGTGACCGATGCTAATCCCTCAGTTGCCTCAATAACCACAACGGATGGGCAAGAGGATCACTCAACCGATCAGGCTGTAGGCGAGAATGTATCAGTTGAGGTTGCTGATTATCTATTTGACGGAGTTATTGATCCCGCCGAGGAAACGAGTTCACCAGAACCCCGGGTTGAAGGCGTCAATCATGATCTGCTATCTTGGGAAACCTTACTCTTTGAAACCCCAACAACGGACGCCCCGATTGACTCAGAGTTAGTTGCAGCGCCCGAAACAGCAACTCACCCTCACCAGGAAGCACTCAGCGAGTCTCAAGATGTTAAAACGATTACCGCCCTAACCGATTTACTCGATGAAATGGGGTTAAGTTATTCCTCCCCCGTTACCGAACTCCCATCCATGGCGGCGACTCGTGAGGAAGAATGGTTTCTGGAAAACCCAGGGGAAACTAATTCCCCAGTTACTTCAGTTGATGACTACTATATTCCCGCCTCACCAGACGAAGATTTACTGATAAGGGAGGAATTTCAGCAGTTTTCTGGTCAAGAGATTCGCCTAGACCAAAGTACCCTCGATCAGCTTAGTGAAGACCTGAACAGCTTTGAAGCGGTAGACCATCTAAATATTGTCCCTCAGCCATCCCCATCGCGCGATCGCATCGTCCCACCCCCAAGCTTCGATTTAGACTCAATCCAGTCGTTGCCTATGTCAGAGGAGTTGTTAGCAGAAGATTGGGAAGAGTTTGCCCTCCACGACCTATCCCAAGAGGATGTTATCTTCCCAGATTGGCTTTCACCAACCCCCACTGACCTAGACTCCCGCACACCCGATCCTTTGGTGAGTGACTCTGAGGACACGAATCCACCACAATCTCCAGCGTCGGAGGACGTTGCTGATGATTTGTCTGAGGAATCTATTGACATAGGAGGAGAAGATGTGGTAAAAGAATATGTCTTGGAAGATTCAGTAACTCTTGATCAAAATTCCATGAGTCAACCGCAAGAAACGTCTTTAGAGGATGGGGTGAATTAAACCTACTTAAATCTGTGTAAACAGATTGATTCACCCACCAGGGGCAGGATTAGACCTACGTTAGAGCGGTCAAGACACCTACGAATTCGCTAGTTCGCTCTTCTCTGTCGGTTGAGATTAAGGAATGCTCGAAAGGTTTATAGAGCAAGTGTTTCAACCCGAACAAGCCAGACTCTAACCTCCCCGAAGCACACATTACTTAAGGACTGGTCAAACCGACCAATTATGTCAAACTACGTTTTTCTAATCGATGCCAACAAACAACCGATGAATCCTATCCATCCAGCTCACGCTCGGAAACTGATGGAAGCTTGCATTGCCGCGGTCTTCCGTCGTTACCCATTCACGCTGATCATGAATCGAGTGGTAGAGAATATTGTCACCTATCCACTCACGCTTAAGATTGACCCAGGTTCCAAAACAACCGGAATTTCACTTGTGAGCAACCGGGATGAGGTGATTTGGGGTATGGAACTAGAACATCGAGGGCAGCAGATTAAGGACTCTCTGTTAAATCGCAAAGCTGTTCGCAGAGGACGGAGACAGCGCAATACTCGATACCGCAAAGCTCGGTTTCTCAACCGTAGACGACCTTTAGGTTGGTTAGCACCTTCTCTGCTGCACCGTGTTCTAACAACTGAGACTTGGGCAAAGCGACTCATGAAGTTTGCTCCAATTACTCAAATCAGGCAGGAATTAGTTCGATTCGATACTCAGCAAATGGAAAACCCGGAGATTTCTGGCGCAGAGTATCAGCAAGGAACTCTTGCGGGCTACGAAGTCCGTGAGTACCTTCTAGAGAAATGGGGACGCAAGTGTACCTATTGCTCGAAAGAAGATGTTCCGTTGCAGATTGAGCATATTCTGGCACGAGCGAAGGGTGGAACAGACCGTATTTCCAACCTATGTTTGGCCTGTGAAAAGTGCAACATAAAAAAGGGAACAAAGGATATTCGGGACTTCCTTAAAGGTAAACCTGACTTGGTTTCTCGTATTCTCAAACAGGCTTCATCACCTCTCAAAGATGCTGCGGCGGTTAACGCAACGCGCGGGAAACTGTTCGAGACGTTATCTCGGACTGGGCTTCCTGTAACCACCGGGACAGGCGGACAAACTAAGTACAACCGTACTCGGTTAGGGCTTCCCAAGACACATTGGCTGGACGCTGCCTGTGTTGGCATAACAGAAACGCTTCATATCTTGACTCAAAAGATTCTGCGAGTCAAAGCAACGGGATATGGTACTCGCCGACTATGTCGGATGGATAAATTCGGCTTCCCCTGCTCCAAGCCGCGCCAATCGCACAAAACACGGTGGAAAACAGGTGATATTGCTCGAACCCTTGACGGAGTTGTTGGTCGCGTTGTGGTTCAAAACGAGAAACGCATCGAGGTTCGCGTGAATGGTAAACGTTGCTACTGTAAACCTGACGAGGTTAAACCTATGCACAGAAAGGATGGGTATAGTTATGCCTAGGTTTACAAGGATTTTCAGCCAACTGGAGAACCGCGAACAAGATAGGGATCAGAGTAACAGTGATACTCGTGAAGCAGATAATCTTTAATTTCAAGGGAGGGTCGAGCAATTTAGTTGAATGGCTTCACCATCAAATTCGTTAGTGGATAGGAGTAATCCTCTCTGGTACTTGGGAATTGACTTCGGCACCACAGGTCTGTCGGCGGTTGTGTTGAACCAAAAAACAGGTCAGCACTACCCTCTCTATTGGCAACAGGAATCATCAACCGCCAATCTTCATGGGAGCGATCGCCTGTTTCGTTTACCCACACAAACATATAGTAGTCAGCCATCGGCTCCAAAAACAGCTCCATCAGTCGGTGTTGCTGCTTCAGTGTCTACCTGGGCAAAAGCACTGGGAATAAGAGTGTCCATGGTTAAACCCTATTTGCCATTGGCAATTCCTTACTATTGCCCAGAACGTCGTCAGTGGGAGCCGATGTTACGGTTACCAGATGGACAGGTTCCTCTATACTGGGTGCGACGATCCTTGCAGGCAATGTTGGCAACTTTAACCCCAGAAACTGTTCGCACCAAGACACCATTGCAGGTAGGGGCAATGGATCTAGAATCACAGGTACTGGCAGAAGCTTTGGCACAACTCGAAGGTGTCATTGTCAGTTATCCAGCCGATTGGGGCGATACCTACCAGATTAATGTCCGGGAAGCAGTATTGGCTGCCAAGTTAGTCAAGGAATCTCAACAAATTGTTTTCTTAGAAGATGCGATCGCGTCCCTGTTAGCCGCTTTTCCTACATCTGAACCCCTCTATCCCCCCTTAACCCCTCAATCCTCCACTCCTGGACGTGGCTGGACTCTGGTGATCGATATTGGCGCAACCACCACGGAATTGGCATTAGTGGATTTGCCTTACAATCTGAGCCAATTAACCTATACCGACTTTCAGCTTCAGAGTTGGTCTTATGCAGGTCAGGCTATTGATCAAGATATCGTTTGGCAGCTACTCTACCCTCAGATGTCTGAGGCGCAATTAGCACAACTGGCTCTCAGCCAGGATTTAGAACGACCCTTACCCGGTCAACCTGACCCCAAAAGACGCGATCGCGCTTTATTCGAGTTACAGCATTCGGCGTTAGGACAGGCGCTACTGAAAGCGGCTGAATACTTGAAGCTGATTTTGCCACACAAAGCCGAATTTACCCTGGAATTGGGTACGTTTCAATGGACGGTGCAGCAAAAAGACTTCAACACTGCTGTGATCACACCGTTTATTGAACAACTCAACCAACAGGTTAACAAGCTGCTAATTCAAGCAGGACAATCCCAACAGGCTATCGGACAAGCCATCTGTACAGGCGGAAGCGCTAAGTTAAAAAAGGTTAAGGAGTGGCTCCAGCACAAACTGCCTAACGCTAAACTCATCCCAGACACTGGACTCCCCCAGACGTGGGTAGCCACTGGACTAGCCAAGTTCCCCCTGTATCCCCATGTCTTTAATCGTTTCCAGCAGCAGTATAGTGACTACTTTCTACTACAGGAATTACTTAAGGCGTTCCCCCCGACAGAGAAGGAATCAGCGATTCGGGATTACACTGTGGCAGAGATTAAGCAACGCTTAGAACGTCAAGGTCTCAACACAGTCGCTTGTTATGAGCGTTTGCTAGGGTTTTTGGACGGTCAGTTACCGTCAGGGTTGCTCCCAGTGAGCGATCGCCTACAGGGGTTCTCTGCAACTTCTCCCCAAAACTCTTATGGTGATCTAGCTGACGCCAAACTATTTTCAACCGTAGGCGATCGGCTTTATCGTGCCAATTTCCAGCAACATGAACGTCTGCGTCAGTACCTGAAACTCCTTGTATCGAGTCTGTCTCAAACCTTTGATGAGCCTTTAATCATTAATTGTAATCATTGGCATAAATAAAGGCTATCGGTAGGAAGATTTTTCTTACCCGCCTTGTATTGTGCGTCTAAATCAGTTGTGAAATAGCATCAGTTGTGAAATAGCAACCCTTACTGGCTAAGCTTTTGGGTCTCATCCGTTTTCACAAATCATTTAGATTAGCTATAGCTTATAAGATAATATATCTCTTTAGATAGATGTCTAAATCTAAAGTAATAGCAACTGTATTACAGCTCACTTTCGGGTTTGATCAGAGATAGTTAGATTCCGCAATCTTCCTTCATCCCAATCCATCATCCTTATAATATCTTCATAATATCTTCATAAAAGAAGACTCCAATTGTAAAGATTTGGTGAAGTGTATCAAAAGGACTATATTTTTTTAGCAAAAATACCAATACTATAGAACATAATAATTAGGCTAACTAACTTACAACTTGTAATACAATTGAACTGACAACATGTTTACTACATCCAACTGTTCCACACCCTGGTCGGGTGATCCTCTTGTTCTCCAAACTTTCCCTCGGTTACGTGTGGCGCATCGGTCGGCGACCTCTCCAATTAAACGGCTTATTGATATTCTGGGAGCCTTGGTTGGCTTGATCATGACAGCCATTCTCGCCATACCCATTGTGATCGCCATCCAAATTGACAATCCAGGTCCTATCTTCTATCGTCAAGTTCGTTGCGGTCTAAAAGGTAAACCCTTTCGCATCTTGAAATTTCGTTCAATGGTTGTAGGCGCTGATCGCATGCAACATTTGGTGGAAAATCAGGCAAAAGGTCATATCTTTAAAAATACAAACGATCCTCGCATCACTCGTGTGGGTCGTTTTTTACGGCGCACCAGCTTGGATGAATTGCCTCAATTTTGGAACGTCCTCAAAGGTGAGATGAGCTTAGTTGGCACTCGTCCGCCCACCCTAAATGAGGTACAAAACTACCAGCAACATCATTGGAAACGATTGAGAACTAAGCCAGGAATGACTGGAGAATGGCAAGTTCATGGTCGCTCTAGTGTTATCGATTTTGAAGATATTGTGTCTATGGATCTGGCTTATCAGCGCAAGTGGTCTGTTGGCTATGACTTTCAGCTCATCGTGAAAACTATCGCTGTAGTCTTGAAGAAGCAAGGAGCGTATTAAGCCAAGGTGGATCTCCATGTAAATTACTATTACCGAAAAAATTACCGATCATTTGTCAATCCTTAATCCTTAAAGAACGTCCAGCAATTAAATTTTTCTAATCCTAGCTCGATTAAACTAAAAAATAATGTTCGTAGTTGCACGAATTGTGCTATAAGCGAAGATAGGGCAACTACAAAAAATCATAATTCATAAGCCTATCGTAGGTGATAGTTACTAATAACTAAGCAAAAAAACCCGCCCTTATTCATAAGTCATAATTCAAAACTCAGATGACACTACCCACATGGATTACATTTTCTCGATTACTTGGGTTGCCCTTTATTCTATACGGACTGCATGATCCCACAGATCAGACACGCTGGATTTGTTTGGCAATCTTTCTGATTGCTGCAAGTACCGACTGGTTAGATGGCTATCTGGCGCGGAAGCTGGATCAAGTTACGGATTTAGGAAAATTTCTTGATCCGTTAGTTGATAAATTATTAATCTTAGCCCCCCTTTTAGCCTTGATCGAATTGGGTCAAGTTCCCGCCTGGGGCGTGTTTGTGATTTTATTAAGGGAATTAGCGATCGCGGGTTGGCGAGTTAACCCCAATTTGACCCAGGAAATTAGTGGCGCAAATATTTGGGGCAAACTCAAAACCGTAAGTCAAATTACGGCAGTTGCCCTGTTAATTGCACCACTTCCGCCAGTGTGGGAAATGCCATCCCTTGTCCTATTTTGGCTATCCGTTGTCCTCACCCTAATTTCTGGCGGAATTTACATCTTGCCTCAACTCGCGGCTAGTAGTTGGTCATCTAAAGAGAAATCTACCTCAGCTTCGTGACGCTGGGATGCTAAGTAATCGTTTTGGAACGAATCCTTAAGCCCTGATATCAAGTCATATTCCGGTTCCCAGTTGAGTTGAGTCTTGGCTTTATGGACATCCGCAAAAAAGTGTTGTGTCCGCAGGGGGAACCCTTTGCGCTTGCCAAAATCAAATTTTTTGGGATTGTAATGTAAGAGATCGAAATCCTCGGGGGATTTTCCCGCTGCGACAATACAGGCGTTTGCCAAGCCGTCAAAGGTTACATAGCGATCGCCGGATACATTGTAAATTTGTCCAATGGCTTGCTGGTTTCCTAGTACCAGAGACATGGCACGGGCTAAGTCTTTACAATGTCCTAGTTGTGTGATAAATAGACCACTATTAGGGATAAGGATGGGGCGATCGTGAACGATACGGTCAAAGAACCAGGCTTCTAAGTCGTTGTAGTTTTGAGGTCCATAGATATAAGTTGGGCGAATTGCGGTAAAGGGAATCCCTTGGGCTTCTAGGTAAGCTTCCGTCTCATGTTTACCTTTGTGACGGCTTTCGGGATCAACGGGATCACCTTCCAGATGGGGCATTTGGTCAGATTGTAAATAGACCCCTGCTGAACTCATATAGACAAAATGCTGTACTTTGTCTTTAAATATCTCGACTAGGGGTTGAGTATCACTGAGTTCCCGCCCGTTATTATCAAAGATGGCATCAAATGCTTGTTCAGACAGCTTTTCCTTGAGTTGGGTAGCGTCTTTGCGATCTCCGTGAATCTGTTCTACCCCTTCGACAGGGGCGGGTTTATTACCCCGGTTGAACAGCACCACCTCATGTCCTTGTTCAACCAAGATTTTGGTTAAGTAGACTCCGATGAAGCGAGTACCACCCATGATTAAAATTCGCATGATTATCCTTTCTGTCTAATCCCCTATGGAAATTTTACAAGTATTTGTCGTTTGTTATTCGTCGTTTGTCATTCCTCTTATGTCATTCGTCTTATGTCCTTAGTTACGGGTTTTTCATCCTTTATCCGGAGTTCCTCAACCCAAAAGTCCTGATCCAAACCACCATCAGAGAATTAGTGATCTGATCGTCCCCGTTGAAGATCGACCCCGTTGAAGATCGATCGCATTGTCTACAGTACTGCATTGCCATTGTTCAAGACTACTCTATCGATTTTACCGACTATCTGCGATCGATTTGCCATGGCTATGAACAGTGGTAGAATCTCGACCAACTGATGCACAAGATACTTCAGCAACAGGAGGCACAGGACAACCTGCGATCGCACGCCAGATAGACTCGATGTAATATCTACGATTCAAGAACTACCAATGATATCATGTCCTGACGATAAAGAATATAATCATAATCCATCGGTTCGGTTGCTGGCAGCCGTAACACAACCTTTATTTATAGCCAAAAAATGCTTATTTTTACCTGATAAAGTCAACAGGAACTCCAGGGAATTTTAGGTGAATATTGATAATTTGAGGAAATTGTCCCATAAATTCCGGGCTAAGGATTTGCATATACTTAGCCAAAACCACCAGATCAATATTATAGTGACGTAGTAATTCAAGCTGTTTTGCTTAAATCGAAATTCGAGGCAGGCTATCCGAGAAATAAAGCTGCCACTTTGCCTGTAACGGTTGGGCGATTGCCGCAAATGCTGGGTCAATCAACTCCGGTGGTAAGTTAAAATTGTCTAACTGCCATTCAATTTGTTCAGTAAATATTGTATATGCTGAACAAGATAAATCTTATCTACGCTTTGCTTAATGAACCCAAAACCGATGACACCGCCAATCATTGGAATTACCACCTTTAACTACAAGCCAACCGGAAACTTTTATTCACCGGCGGGTTATACTCAGGCAGTCCAGTCTGCTGGAGGGATACCCGTTCTGCTTCCGCCTGTTCAATCTGATCTCGTCGTCTTGCTGAACCGGATTGATGGGTTAATTTTTACAGGTGGGGGTGATGTAGACCCAGAGTTGTATAACGGTTCCCCTCATCCTACAATTTATGGTATTGATCCGGAACGCGATCGCGCTGAACTAGGGCTAGCAAAATTGGCATTGGCGAAACAAAAGCCTATTTTGGGGATTTGTCGCGGCTTAGAAGTGCTGATGGTGGCTAGTGGTGGTGATTTAGTCCCCCATCTGCCAGAGGAATTTGGGGAAGATATACTCCATCGAGAGGACATGCTGAAACCAAGTCAGCATACGGTGCAGATTTATCCCGATAGCCGACTATCTCGAATCATGGGAGAGGAAGAACTTACTGTTGTCTCTTGGCACCATCAAGGCGTGCGTACCATACCTCCCGGTTGGCAGATTGTCGCCAAAGCCACAGATGGCTTAATTGAAGCATTAGAACACGAACAGCATCCCTTTGCGATCGCGCTGCAATGGCATCCGGAACTTTCCCCTTCCGACTCCAGACACCTTTCGATTTTCCAGGCGTTGATTCAAGCCGCAAGTCAAAATGAATTGAACCCTAATGGCTTTCATTTGCAGACGACAGGCTGGGGGTGTGGTTGACATCCTCCCCACCCTGCTAAAAGCTGAGGGTGGGGATTCCCATCATCACTGACGAGTCTTCCTGGCTCTACGAGCAACCTTGCTTTTTGGAGTTTCCTCTTCTAAGCAGCGGGTCATCTCATCCCCAGGCGTAACTTTCCGTCTGCCCGACGGTAGTTGTGCTAATCCTTGTAACGCTTTCATCAAAATGTTGATGGCTGCATTCGTGTCACGGCAGTCAACATACCCGCAATGCGGACATTTGTGAGTGCGCGTAGACAAGGTTTTCTTAACTTCTTGTCCACAGTTAGAACACTTTTGAGAAGTGTAATGCGGTGCGACAGCAATCACTGGCACATCAAACACTTTCCCAAAATACTCTAACCACTGCCTAAATAATGTCCAACTAGCGTCAGATATTGATTTGGCTAAATGATGGTTTTTCACCAGATTCCGCACTTTTAGGTCTTCAATGGCTACCAAGTCTGCCGACTGGACAAGCGCCCTTGCCGTCTTAACTGCAAAGTCTTTACGCCGCCTTGATACCTTGAGATGCGTTCTACCTAACCTCTTAATGGCTTTGATGCGATTTTTGGAACCCTTAGTTCTACGAGAAACACGTTTTTGTGCGCGTTTTAAGGCTTTTTCAGCTTTCCTCAAAAACCTTGGGTTTTCTACTTTGTTGCCGTCAGAGTCAGTGTAGAAATGGTTTAAACCAACATCTATCCCTAACATTCGATTGGTGGGTTCGTGCTTTTCGGTTCGCACCTTCTCGATGGAAAACTGAACATAATATCCATCAGCCCGACGCACAACACGAACTCGCTTGATCTGCTCTTTTTGGTAAAAATGCAAATCGCGAGTTCCCCACATTTTAAAAGCTCCAGCCTTGAAACCGTCCCTAAATGTAATGGTTAATCGATCGTCCGATAACACCCACCCATCAACTTTGTACTCTACTGAGCCATGGGTTTGATGTTTCTTAAATTTAGGAAAACCTTTCTTGCCTGGAACTTGTTTGTTGCAGTTATCAAAGAATCTGGCAATGGCACTCCATGCTCTTTCAGCGCTAGCCTGACAAGCCTGAGCTGAGAGCTTTTTGCACCATTCAAATTGTTCTCTAAGCACCCGGCAATACTTGTTGAGGTCGTACCTGTTAACCCCAATGTTATCCATCCAGTAGCGGAGGCAGGAATTACGCACAAAACGAGCAGTACGAATCATCTCATCCAAGATGGCGTACTGCTCGCTTGTTCCCCGTAGTTTTGCCTCGAATACTAGCATGGTGACTTCAAATCTATGTCACACATTCTAACATAGGATGCAGGGCTTGTAAAAAGCTAGCACATCGAGTACTAGCTTTTTACTTGGGGGAGTGAAGGCATCCCCACCCTACTCCACTTCGTTCCGCTGAGGATGGGGTTCTATAGCTCCCCCAAACCCCCACGTTTCGATAGGGTGCAATACTGCTCGGATAAGCCCGTCTTCTCTCCCCCTGCTTCCAGACGTGCCATGGCACGTCTGGAACATTGCTCCCCTGCTTCCCCATCTCCTTGTCCCCCTAACGCGGTAGATTCAATGTCAGAGTCTATAATTTATTGGGTGAGGAAAAAAACATGAAGCGCCGCCATTTTCTCAAATACACCAGTCTGGCAAGTACAGGGTTAGCCTTTGCCGCTTGTAACTCGGTGAATCTGTCTACCTCCGGAAGGAATAACTCTTCTAAGTCTTCATCCGCCTCAACGGTTGACTTTGGCAAACTCGAAAAAACTTACCTAAACCTAGGGATTATTCCCATTACCGAAAGTGCGCCCCTGGTTATCGCCCAAGAATTAGGCTTTTTTGCTCGTTATGGACTTAACGTTAGCCTGAGTAAGCAAGAGAATTGGAATCAAATTCAGGATGGTTTACTCGACTACCAGTTAGATGCAGCTCAAGCCTTATATGGAATGCCAATGATGGCACAATTAGGAGCAGAAGCCGCCCCCATGGTTGCCCTCATGGTACTCAATCTCCATGGCAGCAGTATTACCCTGTCCCCCAAAGCCTGGGATGCTGGAATTCGACCGGCGATTGAATATTTCACCTTTCAGGAGTTTGCCGATTCCTATCGCCAATACGTTCGCAAATTCGAGGAACCGCCTATCTTTGCTACCGAGTCGAATGCTTCGATGGATTATTACATTAGCCGCTATTGGTTAGCCGCGATGGGAATTAATCCCGAAAGCGAGGTTGAATTTATCGAGATTCCCCCCTCACAAATGATCTATAAAATTCAAGCGGGGGTGATGGATGCTTACAGCAGTAGTGAACCGTGGAACCAACAGACGGTTTTGCAGGGAAATGGATTTACCGCAAATGTCTCTCAGAATATTTGGACGGGACATCCGGGAAATGTGCTAGCCACGATGCAAGCCTGGGTAGACGAACATCCCGCAACCGCTAGGGCTTTAGTGGCGGCGATTCTAGAAGCCTGTGAGTTTTGTGAGCAAGCCAAAAATCGCCGCGAAGTTGCCCAAATTCTTGCCCAAAGTAGGTATCTGAACACGGATCAGGAATATATAGAACCTGCTTTATTGGGTAACTATGATTATGGTGGCTTTGATAACCAGGAACGCCTGGAAACTATTCCTAATTTTTATCAGTTTTATGGTGACAATAGCGATGATCCAGAGAAGCCGAATCCGGTTAACTATCCCTGGCGCTCTCATGGGATTTGGTTACTCACTCAGATGATTCGTTGGGGTCAAATTGAACAACAAGATTATCCCAAGGATGCCGATGAAATCCTAGAGGAAATTTATCCGTTAGAAATTTATACAGATGTGGCGAAGGCATTAAAGATTGAGCTACCCAGTGATCCGATGAAAGTGGAACCTGCCACCGTTTTTATTGATCAACGCCAATTTGATCCGAGTGATCCGATTGCTTATCTGAATAATTTTGAGATTCAGGCATAAGAGGGCAAGATATTTTTGGGAATAAGATTAATCTAACTCCTCTTCGCCAATATCAGCTAAAGCTAGGGGTTCATTCCCTGGTGTTCGCAACGATTCCACTAACTGTTGTATCTCTTCAGGTGGTGCGGGGGTAAGGCGAGAAACAATCCAAGTCACGATAAAATTCAGTACCATTCCCACTGTGCCAATACCTTCAGCGGAAACGCAAAAAAACCAGGTTGGCATCTGGTAAAATTTTACGCCAATAATATAGATAGTCGTGAAAACTAACCCGACAATCATACCTGCGATCGCGCCTTCTCGGTTAGTCCGCTGATCAAATATGCCTAAGATAATCACTGGGAAGAAACTAGCGGCGGCTAACCCAAAGGCAAAGGCGACTACTTGAGCCACAAAACCGGGGGGATTAGTACCAAAATACCCGGCAATGACAATAGCGAATCCCACCATAAATCGACCCACTAATAACCGTTGGGCTTCTGATGCGTCTGGGTTGATAATGCGGTAATAGACATCATGTGCCACGGAACTGGAAATCACTAGTAATAACCCCGATGCCGTTGATAGGGCGGCGGCTAATCCACCGGCTGCCACTAAGGCAATCACCCAGGGTGCAAGTTGGGCGACTTCGGGGGTAGAGAGGACAATAATATCTGGGTCAATGGTAATTTCGTTTGTCTCGGTATCGGGAGTTAATTGAATTTTTCCATCCCCATTCTTATCATTAAACGCCAATAATCCCGTGTTTTCCCATTTGGTTGCCCAATCCAGTTGACGCACCTCTTCAATCGTATTATTATGTAAAGTTTGAATCAAGTTATATCGGGCAAATCCTGCAATAGCGGGCGCGGTGGTATAGAGAATCGCAATAAACAGTAATGCCCAACCTGCGGAATATCGAGCCGCACGCACATTAGGAACCGTATAGAATCGGACAATAACATGAGGTAATCCGGCGGTTCCCACCATCAGGGCGATGGTAATAAATAGGACATCCAACATGGATTTATTGGTAAAGGGTTGGGTATATTCCGCAAACCCTAAATCCACTTGAATTCCATTCAGGCGTTCCATAATATCACTGAACGTAAATCCTAATTGAGGAATTGGATTATTTGTCAGCAACACAGAGATCGCGATCGCGGGAATTAGATAGGCGATAATTAAGACACAGTATTGTGCTACTTGTGTCCAAGTAATCCCCTTCATTCCCCCCAAGATGGCGAAAAAGGCGACAATTACCATCCCAATAATCACGCCTGTATTAATATCCACCTGTAAGAAACGACTGAAGACAATTCCCACTCCCCGCATTTGTCCCGCCACATAGGTGAGAGAGACGAAAATTGCCGCCACCACCGCCACCAAACGTGCTGTACGGGAATAGTAGCGATCGCCAACAAAATCGGGTACAGTATATTTACCAAACTTCCGTAAATAGGGTGCTAGCAGTAGGGCGAGCAAGACATATCCCCCCGTCCATCCCATCAGATAGATAGAACCGTCATACCCCAGAAATGAAATCAACCCCGCCATGGAAATAAACGACGCCGCTGACATCCAATCGGCGGCTGTAGCTGCACCGTTGGCGATAGAGGGGACACCCTGAGAGGCGACAAAAAAACCTTTAGTATCTTTTACCCGCGAATGCCAACCAATATAGACATAGACAATAAAAGAAAGTATTACCAATACGGTTGTCCAAGCTTCAACTGACATAATTACTCCTCGTTATCATTTCTGGGTTTATGATGGCGGTATTTCTGTTCTAATTTATCCATTTGAATGGCGTAGATAAAAATTAACATCACAAAGACATAAATTGAGCCTTGTTGCGCCATCCAGAATCCCAAAGGAACGCCACCCAGATTAATCTGGTTCAAGGGTTGCACCAGCAGAATACTCAGGACAATCGAAACCAATGCCCAGACAATCAGCAGATTACGAATCAGGGCTTTATTCGCTCGCCAGTATTCTCTATTTCGGTTATTCGTCATTATTTTTTGGATTCCCTCATCCAAGGGGCACGGGTACTATAGCACTACGAGGATACCTAGTGCAGCGCCCTTGGAAATACTTGAGCAACTTCGTAGATACGATTAAGCTGGGGGAGCTGAGGAAGCTGGGGGAGATATTAGCCGTTCAGTTATTTCTGCCTTCTTGCACTAGAGCGCCGGTAAGCGTAATCACGGTTGGGGTAAAACATGAGAAAATGGCTTGACAAAAGAGTTGTGAGTGGTCTGTACGTGCAACTGTTTTGAGACCATAATAGGGGTAAGTGCCTTCAAGTGCCGTTTGAGGTACTGTTGTCAATGTCGAAAACCTCTGAGGTTTGAACTTTACCGCTATGGAAATCCAACGGGTTATCTTAAATAATATTGGGCTATTTGAAAACCTGGAAATTCCCTTAGCACCCACTGAGCAAAATCCCAGCAATATCACCGTCTTTGTTGGTAATAACGGGGCTGGTAAAACCTCTGTGTTGAAAGCCTTAGCAACCTCCCTGAGTTGGTTTACTGCTCGTTTGCGTACAGAAAAAGGTAGTGGTAACCCTATTCCCGAAGATGTCATACTCAACACCGCCAACGCCGCCAGTATTGAAATAGACATTTGTGATTCTTCTGGGGCATCAGACAATCCTGATCAAAGCGAGTTCGAGCATCACTTCAAGTGGACTTTAGCAAAAAGCAGAAAAGGACGTAAAGCCCAGTACACTAGCCATCTCAACGAATGCACCCGCTTAGCCAATCGTTATCGTGATGCTCTTACCCGTGATGACAAAACTAGCCTTCCCATCATTGCGTTTTATCCCGTCGAGCGCGTCGTACTTGATATTCCCCTAAAAATTAGGAATAAGCATACTTTCTTGCAACTTGATGGTTACGATAACTCCCTAAGTCAGGGCGTTGACTTTCGCCGCTTTTTTGAGTGGTTTCGGGAACGGGAAGATACTGAAAATGAATCAGGAATTTCTGAAGATTTGCTGAACGAACTGAAACCATTATTTAAAACTAATCAAGATGCATGGCAACGGTTAAACGAATTCAATGCCTCAGCCAAAGATCGGCAATTAACCGCAGTTCGCACCGCCATTCGCCGATTTATGCCCCAGATGGACAACCTGAGAGTCCATCGTAAACCCCGTCTCTACATGGCGATTGATAAAAATGGTGAAACTCTGAATGTAGCCCAACTTTCACAAGGCGAAAAATCGCTCATGGCTCTGGTTGGTGATATTGCTCGCCGTTTAGCGATGCTGAACCCTGCTTTGGAGAATCCTCTAGCAGGTGACGGTATCGTCTTGATTGATGAAGTCGATTTGCACCTGCATCCCTCTTGGCAACGCAGTCTGTGCGATCGCCTAATGGAAACTTTCCCAAATTGCCAGTTTGTGCTGACTACCCATTCACCTCTGGTGATCAGCGACTGTAAAAATGTTTTAGTTTACACCTTAACCAATGGTGAATTGCGACAATTGCCTTCTCAGTATGGGCAAGATGCTAATACTGTCTTATTAGATGTTATGGATACCAGTATCCGTAATGAGAAAATTAATACTGAACTGAACGATCTGCTGGATGCTATACAAGATTCAAAGCTAACCGAGGCTCAACAACTACTTGCCAAATTAACTGAGGAACTACCCGCCAATCATCTGGAATTGATCAAAGCAAAATTACTGCTCCGTAAACAAGAATTGCGTCATGCGAACCATTAGTAAAGGGACTGAACCCTCCAGTTTTACAGATTGGAAACAAGCAAACCCTCACGGACGCTACAACCAGTTAACTGAAGATATTCGCCGAACTATTCGGCAATATGCTCTATCAGAACAGTTCTACCTTTGTGCCTATTGCTGTCAGCGAATCCAAGATATTGAGGCTTGCCACAATGAGCATGTAGAAGCTCAAAACCTAAATCCTAGACGCACAATTGAATTTTCAAATATTGTCGCCAGTTGTAATACCTCTAATCAATGTGGTAATTCCCATAAATCACAACCCCTACCCCTAACTCCCCTGATGACAGAATGTGAAACAGAATTTCGTTTTAAAATTAGTGGTCGGGTAGAAGGGTTAAGCGAGCGGGCAATCGTCACGATTCAAGTCTTAAACTTGGGAGATCACGAAAAAAATAACCGTGCCCTGATCGAAAAACGCAAGCAATTGTCTAATGCCTTATTATGGACAAACAGCATAGACCCCGATGAAGGCTTAGAGGATGAAGAACTGTTAGAGATGTTAATCGATGAGATATCACAACCCCAACAGGGTCAGATGGAACCTTTTACTCCAGTGGTAATTAATATCTTGCGAAGTTGGCTTCAATCTTGAAAGCAACTCTTTAAATGGTTATGAATCAGTTCGGAAGCACAACCAAAAGCTGACACGTTTTTTCAATACGAATGCACTCAAACTGCGGTACAACGGTATCAGGTCTTGATAATTGTGTATGATCCAGTTAATGAGGTGATAGTGGAATGGACAAGGTAGCTCAATATCGGGAGTACGTTCAAACGTTACTGAGCCAGTACGCCAAGGATGATGTTTCGGATGATGAAGTCGAAGTGCAACTTATCTTAGACACGGAGCGGGATCATTACCAATGGATGAATGTGGGATGGCAACAGCTTAACCGGGTTTATCGTTGTATTGTCCATTTTGATATCAAAGACGGAAAAATTTGGCTTCAGCAGAATCTGACAGACCAGAATCCTGCTGAGGATTTGGTTAAAATGGGTGTTCCCAGAGAAGATATTGTGTTGGGTTTACAGCCTCCTTACAAACGGCAGTATACAGAGTATGGTGCTGCTTGAATAATGCCCATGCACCCAATATGCGATCGCCCGATCTTGTCGGTTGGTTTGAAGGATGAAACCCGACAAGGATACTTGAATTTTGTCCATCTACTTAATACCAATTTAAAGTCAAAGAGGTAATCTGTTATTGTGTCTTTTGAATCCTACAAAAATCTTGGAGAAGTCCTAAAAGAGTATGAAATTACTGCCTCAGAAACAAACTATATTATCGAAAACAAAATTGATATTCGAGAATCCTTTAGAGAAGATTTAGAATTTTGCATGAAAGAATTAACCTTCGAGGAGTCAGAATATGCGATTTGTGAAACGATTATTTTTCCAGTCCTAAAAGAGCTTTATCGGCTTTATCGAGATAAGTTTACCTTGTGGAGCCACAAGTCACTAATTTATAATGAAAAATTATCCGGTGTCCCTGACTATATCATCGCTAAGCGATCGCCACTAGGAAAAGAAATATTTGAGCAGCCGTTTTTTGTCGCGGTTGAAGCTAAACGGGATGATTTTACTAAAGGATGGGGTCAATGTTTAGCTGAAATGGTGGCGATTCAGAAGATGAATGACCACTCTGAACAGCAGACGATATACGGAATCGTATCCAATGGTCAGCTTTGGCAGTTTGGCAAACTCCAAAACAACCGTTTTACCAAGAATTTTGTAGCCTATACGATATATAATCTTGAACAACTTTTTGCAGCACTGAATTATGTGTTTAGGCAATGCGAACTGGAATTAGAGGCAATAACATCTGGGTGTAGGGACAATTCATGAATTGCCTCAGAAAAGATTCTGGGTGAGCGATCGCCCAATCGAGTCATGGTTGGTTTCACGTTACCGACTGATTCACAAGCAAGGACTTGACAGACTCAACCCAACCTACAGCGAGGGGCGATCGCACTCGTTCCAATACTCTGCCTTGGCTTGCTCAGCGAAGGCTCCGTCCCCAGCAAGCGGCGAAGCTGCATCGGAGTGGTAGGTAGCGACATAGGTTAATCTTGGATAAGATCGAGTTAGGGGATAGTATCCAGCAAAAGTGACGGATAACACTCAAGATACCAGACTTAGCTTGTAAAGTTTTTGTTTAATCCCTTAAAACTAGGATGTTATCCAGCAGATTTGACTTTGACATTAAATATATAGTGAGTGTGCGTGTAATCTCGGCTAGGACGGTACTTTCCACTCTTTGGTAAGGTTGCTGATGTTGCTGTTTTTGAAGCTGTTGGGATTTAATAAAGAGAGTCAACAACGTAAAGATGAACGTTTACCAAAAATCCTTCAAGCTGATTCTAGCAGGCAATAAAAACGTGCCTGCGATGATAAACGCTATCGTTAGAGCCACTTTACAAGCTCGAAGTGATACACAAGATAGTGCCTTAACCTTCCGCCAAGTGCATGTTTTTCACACTGAACAGTCATTGCAGGCTCTTACAGTTTCAGCAGCTTGGCAAGAAGCTCTAAAGCATTATGAAATTTCTTCAACTAGCTTAGTGCATCATGTAGCGAAAATAGAAGATTCTAACGTTGATAGGTTTAGAGATCTTGTAGAGCAATTACGAACGATTGTTAACCCACTTGATAATGCACAGAACTATATCGATTTGACAAGTGGCATTTCATCTCTCAAGTCTATTCTTGCTGTTTTTGCTTATGTACTTGATATAGAAAACATTTATTCTCTAGAAATAGAGTTTTCTGATGATCCAGCTATTAGAAAGAAGCAAGCTGGTCTTTTTTATCATGAGTTAGTGCAAGAAGGTGTAAGCATAGAATATCGTAAGTTCCCTCCCATAAGAGAGTTTGACACCTTTGGAAAATTAAATTATACAGAGGTTTTACGTCATCGGTCAATTATTGATGAGCTTGTAGATAGTTTGACAAGCTTATTACCTACCGGACTTGATCTTGAACATTTGCGAGAGTCACTGTTGTCTGGAATTAATTCTCGTTTAATCGGAGAAGTTACTAAAGAATCTTATAGTTATCGCCACTCCATTTTTGCTTCTTCTGCGGGCATTGAAGAGGTAGCAAATATTATCCTAACCATCGTAAACAATGCTGATTTGGAAAATAAAACACTTGGTCAGAAGTTAACTGAAGTAAGAAACATTTTTTCTAAAAATCCTAAATACTTTGTTAATACTGAAACCTTAGAGTACCTGACTAGATTAATTACTTCAATTAGGAATGATATTGCTCATCCTTCCTCCGAAAATGGTTATTCAAAAGAATTAACAGCTATTCAATCTCGTTTATCCTCCCAACTAGCATTTGCGTTTCTGCAATTTACGACGAAAACGCTGAGTGCTTTTCTAGATCAAAATGGTAAACTTGTAGATATTAAAATTCTCGAAGCTCCCATTGAGGAAGAGCAAACAGTTTTTTACTTCGGCTTCGACGGTGATTCTACTGGTGACTACCTAGACATGGCATTTAGTCAATCGAGTGAGGATGAAGTAAGACAGCGAAGCAAAATAGTACATGGCGCAATTAGTGAATTAAAAAAGTTGATCTACAAAGAGACAAAGGATCATAACAGTGTGCTTTTTGCTGAAGGTGACAATATCCTCTTTAAAGGACGTTATCAAGTGAGTCTGCTTAATGAGCTTCAAAGAATTTATAAAGATAAAACTGGATTAACGGGTACTATAGGATACGGTAAAACGTTACCTGAAGTTGCGTTGGCGATGCGTCTATCTAAAGCAAAAGGTGGAGATAATGTTATGGGCATAGCTTTGAAAGATTCTGAAGAAGCTCGTAGTTCAGGTTCAACCGCAGGCTAATACTTCCGGCAGCGGACATGCTGGTGCTTAGTTCAAGGTTATCTGCCGCCGCTGCATTTTGCCGTTAGACTGCTATGTATCCAACATAAGCTATAGGGGAATTTGGGGTGAAGCTGATTTGCCCAAATTGTTGTGAAATCTGCCCTACCTTGTCGAGCTAGAGAACATGCCATACGTCTGATTCGGATCAGATTTATGAAGGGGTCGATGTTTTATGATACCTTACCATTCTTTCTGGTGCCAGGGATATGGATGCTATCAAGTTTGTTGAGCTGCGGTAGATTCAGCAGGCTTAATAGCAGAGGAGGAAGCAATATCGTTATCGGTGATAAACTTGAAGCAAGACACCAATTGCGATGGTCAGCATGAACACAGAGTTCACTCAAATGTTTGAGTTAACCCTCTCGGAAAAACTACAACTGCTGGAAGATTTATGGGACAGCATTGCCCAAATTCCAGAGCAAATTCCTGTGCTTGATTGGCAAAAAGAAGAGCTAACCAAGAGAAAGGCTACCTATTTGCAGAATCCTGGCTCAGGTAGTTCATGGGAAGCAGCTAAGGAGCGAATAAGCAATTCAACAGAAGCCAAAGCGTCTTAAGTGTGTAGGGGCGGGTTTCACGACTATCTTTTTGGTTGCACAAGGGATGTGGCTAAACCCGCCCCGACCCAGGTTTCTAGACTTCCCGTGAAAAGTTAGGTTAAACAGAGATGGTAATGCCGCAACAAACATCAGAGCGGAAGGTATTACAGCGGTAACGCATTTAATTCGTCATCTTTCGGACTCCCTTATCCAAGCTATACCTGTAGGGGCACGGCATTGCCGTGCCCCTACGATAGGTGGCGTTTGTGCGTCAGTCTTGACTGTCGAAAACGCCAGTTTTATGAGCTACATTTTGCAACTCAAATCCCCAGCTTTTTGACTAAAGCGGAGATTTTCGCCATAGTCTACAGGGCAATCAATAACCGTCGGCACATCTTGCCTTAAAGCTTCTTCCAGGGTGGGAATAAACTCCGCCACTGAATTCACCCGATAGCCTTTTAACCCCATACTTTCGGCAAACTTGACAAAATCGGGATTGCCAAATTTAATAAATGCTGAGTCGCCAAATTGATTGTTTTGTTTCCACTCAATCAACCCATAGCCACCATCATTAAAAATCAAAGTGACAAAATTGGTACCGACTCGCAGGGCGGTTTCTAGTTCCTGACAATTCATCATAAAACCGCCATCACCGGTCACCGCGACAACATTGCGATCAGGATGGACTAATTTTGCCGCGATCGCACCCGGCATAGCAATCCCCATCGCCGCAAAACCATTGGAGATAATACAAGTGTTGGGGCGATCGCAGTGGTAATGGCGTGCCATCCACATTTTATGGGCACCGACATCGGAAATAACGATATCTTCGGGTCCCATCACCTGACGTAAGTCATAGATGAGTTTTTGCGGCTTAATCGGAAACCCCTCATCATTGGCATACTGTTCATAATCCGCCCGAATATCAGAGCGTAATTCCACCGCATGGGGTATCGCCTTGCCTTCCCGATCCGCCTGTTTCATAATTTCATTGAGCGAATCGGAAATATCCCCAACCACTTCCACCAAAGGAATATAGCTGCTATCAATTTCAGCGTGGCTAGCACCAATGTGAATAATCGGAATCTTGCCGTCTGGATTCCATTTCTTCGGCGAATATTCAATTAAATCGTAACCCACCACAATCACTAAATCTGTCTGATCAAAAGCGCAGTTAACGTGATCGCGCTGTTGTAATCCGACTGTCCATAGGGCGAGAGGATGGGTATAGGGAATCACACCTTTGCCCATAAAACTATTGATCACCGGGATATTCATCCGGGTGGAAAATTCTGTCAGGGCTTGCGCCGCATTGGCGCGAATTGCCCCATTACCCACTAAGATTAGGGGATTTTTTGCCTTGGAGATGGCAACGGCTGCTTTGCCGATACTCCGGAATGAGGCATAGGTTTTCTCCCGTTCATCTTTAGCCAAGGGTTCACCTGTAACCGGCATGGCGGCAATATTTTCCGGCAGATCAATGTGAACTGCGCCCGGTTTCTCACTTTGAGCCAGTTTAAATGCCTTCCGCACAATTTCCGAGGTATTACTCGGACGGACAATTTGCGTATTCCACTTGGTTACGGGGGCAAACATTGCCACCAAATCCAAGTATTGGTGGGATTCAATATGCATGCGATCGGTTCCCACCTGTCCCGTAATCGCCACCAGCGGGGCGCCATCTAGGTTGGCGTCAGCTACCCCAGTCATCAAATTGGTTGCCCCTGGTCCTAAAGTAGAAAGGCAGACGCCCGCCTTCCCCGTTAACCGTCCGTACAAGTCCGCCATAAAGGCTGCTCCTTGTTCATGGCGGGTGGTAATGAATTGAATGGAAGAGTGCTTGAGTGCTTCTAGCACATGCAAGTTCTCCTCCCCAGGCAATCCAAAAACGTATTCGACGCCTTCATTTTCGAGGCATTTGACTAGCATGTCCGCTGTATTCATTTCACCCATCTCAGTTTTCCCTCAAGATTCATTGGTTATCTGATGGTTTGTCCGATGTCCTATTTCGTCGCCATTGATGCCTGCTGAAATTCAAGCAGAACAAGTTAGAGGGGGGCTAAAGCTAGGACTGGCTGTTAGCTATCCCCGGTAAAGATTCAAGGCTAAGGATTAAAATCCTATTGTTAAAATTCTGTTTTTTTAACAATAGCTTCTACTACTGTCTTCCGTCCATAGTTATTAACTATTTCACCCAAACTGTTTTGATGTTGACAAATTCGTGAATTCCTTGCACTCCTAATTCCCGTCCATAGCCGGAACGCTTAATCCCGCCAAAGGGTAAGCGGGGGTCAGATTTAACTAATCCGTTGATAAAGACAGCCCCGGCTTCAATCTCCTCAATGAGTTGTTGGGCTTCGGTTTCATCTGCTGTCCACGCACTCGCCCCTAAGCCAAAGGGAATTGCATTCGCTTTAGCAATTGCCGCGTTAATGTCAGGAATTCTAAACAATAACGCCACCGGACCAAAAAATTCTTCGTTATCGGCGGGGGTTCCTGGGGGGAAATCCGCCAAGATGGTGGGGGCATAAAAATGACCTGGGCGATCTAAAGGTTTACCACCAATCAGCACCTTGGCTCCCCGGGCTATACAAGTTTGTACCAGTTGGTCTAATTCTTGGAGAATGCTGGGCGTTGCCAAAGGTCCAATATTGGTTGTCTCCTCCATGGGATCGCCCACATTTAGGGCTTTAAATTTTTCAACCAAACGCTTTTCAAACTCATCTGCGATCGCATCGGCTACAATGAAGCGTTTAGCGGCGATACAGGATTGACCATTATTGATCATCCGGGCGGTAACGGCGGTGGAAACGGCGGCGTCTAAGTCGGCGCTTTCGAGGACAATAAATGGATCACTTCCGCCGAGTTCTAGCACGGTTTTCTTCAGGTGTTTCCCAGCGGTGGCGGCTAAAGACGCCCCTGCGGGTTCACTCCCGGTTAAGGTGGCGGCTTTGATCCGAGGATCACTGACAATGGCTTCGACTTGATTGGCACCAATTAATAAGGTTTGGAATGCCCCTTCCGGAAAACCCGCTTCCTTTATAATATCCTCAATCGCTAAGGCGCATTGTGGCACATTTGAGGCATGTTTCAAGACACCGACATTCCCCGCCATTAACGCGGGGGCGGCAAAACGAAAGACTTGCCAGAAGGGAAAATTCCACGGCATTACCGCTAGAATGATACCTAAGGGCTGATAGCGGACAAAACTCTGGCTGGCATCCGTGGTAATATGCTCATCTGCCAAAAACTTCGCGGCGTTTTCGGCGTAGTAACGGCAAACCAAGGCACATTTTTCCACCTCTGCGATCGCGCTTTTGATGGTTTTGCCCATTTCTAAGGTCATCAGTTTACCGAACTTGACCTTATCCCGTTCCAGAATCTCCGCCGCCGCATTCAGCCATTTAGCCCGTTGCGCCATTGGCGTTTTCCGGTAAGACTCAAACACCTGTTGTGCCAGGGTGAGCTTGGCTTCTATCGACTCATGACTTAGTGGCTCAAAGGTTTTGAGCGTTTCTCCCGTTGCTGGGTTAATTGTGGCGATCCCCATAGCCTTCCTCTTCGACTCCATTACTTGAGATGGAGTTAGCTTTTTCACTCTCAAGTCTACTGCGATGCTGTCTGGTAAAAGACAATACCTTTACATTGCTTTACATTTTAGCAGATGGAGACGGTTGACAGGGGTTTTTCGTCAAAGAATTTTGATTGACCTCCGCTGATCAAGGCGTCTCCTCTGCCCAACGGAATGCCCAAACCTCCACTGTCTCTTAGTTTTAGCCCACAGATTCAGTTTCGCGATCGCGCCGATGGTGCTGGAAATAACGGGTGCAGTCAAGTGGGTCCGTTGGGGGTTGAGGTACTTAGGGCTTAAGGTAGGTGACTCAATAAAATATGACAAATGACGACTACGCAGAATTTTCTAACGCTTCAATGGGCAAACGTTCGGGAAATACCTCAGGAGAAAACATTTCCCATAACACTTGAAGATAGGGTAAAATGATTTGGATTTGCTGCCGAGAAAGACGTTTGCTAAATTCTAGCCCTAACAGATGAATCATGTGCCGGACTAATTCCCAACCCACATTTAAAGATGGATAGAGCATGACACACAAGGGAAATAATTCTTCTTGGATGGGCGCAATACTCTTTTCCAAAACACAAAGCCACAAGTAAACTTGGAATAGTTCCACATCCCGAATACTGGCAGATTTCACGCTAGGGTTTGCCAATCTACCACTATAACAATGATAATTCGGATGTAAATCGATAATTCGGGTGGCAATTTGCTGAGAAATTAACGCTTGATCGGGTAAAATCTGCCGTAGCAAAACCAACGCTAATGATTGATGTTCATAGTTCGCGGCGGCTTTGTATAGACGTTGTAATGGCATATACAGACAATCATCAATCACCTGAAAATAAACACTCACCGTAGCTTGCTCCTGAGGTGATAGTGATTTCAGGAGAAACTGACCACTATAGTGAAACTGTAGACTAACAAACGCAATCACCCTGGGGTCAATTGCTGTGTAATTGTGTCGCAGGCGACCTAACTCTGATGATAAAAATAAACATAAACGTTCGGGGGTGACTTGATCTGCATAAGCGAGCAATACTTTCTCATAGATCAAGTAAGTATCTTTAGTAATTTGCCAAGGGTCAATTAAGCGATAGTTAATGCCTTGTCGTTTGATTTCTTGGCAGAGTAAATCTTCGGTTTTTATCCAAGATTGAATCATTACCGTTCGCAAGGAATCAAGTAACCGCTGAGCTGTAATGGCTCGTAATCCTGGTGAATTCGACTGCCACGTTTTTTCGGTAATACTATGTTTTTGGACATATTTTTTTGCCCATAGTTTGGATAGATTTTGTATGGTAGCCACCTTCGCCGTCTGTGACGGTTGAAAATTGCCTAGCTTATCCTTGGTACTCATGACACACCCCTTGTCTAGAACGTCGATGTAGTCTGCAAAATTGCGGTAGCCGTAAAGTTAAAAGTTCGTCGGGACTTTCCCAAACCCCCAACCCCTGGGAAGAGTTTGTGCTTGATAACTTGTCAACAAAACCCGCCCTTATTCAAATGTAAAAAAAATGTTTATTTGGTATTTAATGTTACACTTTATTAAGTGGGTCTGATTACTGAGTTGGTTTTCTAGCACATTTGCTCGCCAATAGCTGCTTATTTTTCTGCCACCCAACCCTTTGCATCTACTCACCAGTCAAAGGATAGTCTTTTTTGAAAAAATTCTCAATAGTCAATTATTGAATGTGGTATCGCATTCATAAAAATTAAAGAAAGGAAACAGGGGGGCGGGGGATATGGGAGATAGAGGATAGGGGGAGATAGAGGATAGGGGGAGATAAGGGATAGGGGGATGTTCTGTGGTTAATTCAAAACTCACGCACCCTGTCCTATGGGCGAAGTGAAGGGTCGCGCACCATGTCTTCGAGCCCAGCGAAGGGTCAAAACTTCCCCAATTCCGAATCAACTCTTCCCCGCAATCCAATCCTGTAAAATTGGATTAACCACATCAGGGGCTTCATCTTGAGGACAATGCCCTAAACCGTCTAAGGGGACAAATTTTTCCACGGCTGGAAAATTGACCCATTCTTTTGCCTCAGCAATGGGTTCCCAGGGATCATCCGTTCCCCACAAAATCAGTGTGGGACAAGATAACCGAGGTAATAAGTCTTCGGGTAGAGGTCCAAAGGAATAGCGGGTAAAGGCAATAAACACATCAGCCGCACCTACATCAGCCGCCGGTGTCATCAGCAAGTCCACTAATTCATCGGTCACCGCCTCGGATTGGCGATAAGCTTGTAATAAAATTTTACGCACAACCTGTGGCTTAGCCAGTTGACGGAAAAAGAGTTGTCCCACCCACTTAATCCCCAGTAACCGTTGTACCATCGGTGCGCCGATGCGACGATGCCAGGGTAATGTAACTCGTTTGCGATCATGGAGCATCCGCAAGGAACAGTTGATCAGGGTAAGCCCTAATACCATATCTGGACAATCCACAGCCGCTTGCATTGCTACAATACAGCCAATTGAATTCCCAACCAAAAATGCTGGAGTCTCCACGACTTCCCGACAAAAATCTAGGACTTGTTGTCCCCAGGTTTCAAAGGTATACTCCACCTCAAGTCCTGGCGTAGGTTTGGCAGAGGCACCAAAGCCAATTAAGTCAATGGCATAACACCGACAGGATGCGGCTAATACCGGTAAATTCTTACGCCAGTGTCCGCAAGAGGCGCCAAAGCCATGCACCATCACAACCGCAGGTCCAGAATTGCCTTGGACTTGATAGGCAATGGGAAAACCTCGCCATGTCCAGATGTGAGTTTCTGGTTTAGGGGGTTTGGGCAGGGTTGAGGAGGGAAAGGTCATGACGATTCGCCAGAGTACAGGTTTACTATTTACATTTTGTAATACAATAACCCTTTTGAGATTAGGGCGCAAAAAACGATAATAGCCAAACCCGCTCGACAAGAGGCGCCATAGCCCGTCTCTACACTCAGAACTATTCTTGTGTCAAAATTAACATTAAGAAATTTTTTGGTGCGTCCCCTATGCTGGTGCAAACGTCTGCTGCGGTTATTCCGTTTCTGGGATCGGAAATTCAGGCATCCTACAAAGCGTCAAACGTGGTTATTTTGCCGATTCCCTACGAGGCAACCACAACCTATCGTAAAGGCACAGAAAATGGACCCGATGCTCTTTTAGAGGCATCAATCCAGCTAGAATACTACGATGATGAGTTGGAACGGGAGATTTGTAAAGACGCCAAGATTTATACACATTCCGCGATCGCAGATACCCGAGGCGGGCAACAGATTTGTGCCCAAAAAATGCTTCAGGATACTCGCGAAACCGTATCTGGGCTTATCGATGATCACAAATTTGTCATTGCCATCGGTGGTGAACATAGCATAACCACAGGAATCGTAGACGCCTACTGCCAAAGGAGTAACGAACCCTTTACCGTGGTGCAAATAGACGCCCACGGAGATTTACGCCACGAATACGAAGGCTCAATTTATAACCACGCCTGTGTGATGCGCCGGATTGTGGATATGGGATTACCCACATTACCCGTCGCCATTCGGAGTCTGTGTCAAGAAGAAGCCGATTTAATTAAAGAAAAATCCATCCCTGTGATTTGGGCGCGAAACATTGTCAACAATCCCCATTGGATAGACGACGCGATCGCGACTATCCCAACAGAGCGAGTATTCATTACCATTGATTTAGATGGCATCGATCCGTCGGCGATGCCCGGGGTTGGCACTCCTGAACCGGGTGGGCTGAATTGGTATGCACTCACAAGCTTTTTGCGACGATTGTTTGAAACCCATCAGGTGATCGGTTGCGATGTGATGGAGTTAGCCCCAGTGGTTGATTCAGTTGTCTCCCAATTTAGTGCCGCTAAACTGGTTTACAAACTCATCGGCTATCAAACTCTGACACAAAGGTGGTAGCGATGGCTGGAATTCAGTGCCCGATCCAAAATGATCGGCAAACGGGAAGGGGAAAAAGGGAAGAACTAGCATCCAGTAGAACACACACCGTAACACGATATGAGTCTGAAGGAAAAACACGGCACACCCATTGGCAGTTATGCTCCCGATTTTGAGCTTTTAGGCATTGATAAGGATGTTCACCACCTCTCCCGGTATCTGGAAAGGTGGCGAGGAGTGGCGGTAATTTTCTTGAGTAATAACTGTCCCTACTCAGCCGCTCATATAGACAGACTCAAACAACTGCAAACCCGTTTTCATGAGCAGGGATTTACCCTGATTGGCATTAACTCCAATGATGCTGATCAATCTCCCGAAGATAGCTTCACTCAGATGCAGCAGTTTGCCCGTAGTAGAGGGTTGAATTTTCCCTACCTGTGGGACCCAACTCAGGATGTGGCACAAGGATTTGGTGCTTCAAAAACCCCAGAAGCCTTTGTAATTGATGAACAGGGGGTCTTGCGCTACAGTGGTCAAATTGACGATAATACCCAGTATCCCGAAGCGGTTAACAAAGCATACCTCAAGAATGCGATCGCCGCGTTACTGGCTGGGGAAACTATCTCGCCCAAATCAACTCCCACCCAGGGCAGTCCCCTAGTATGGCGCAACTAGTAGGGGGAGCCTCTCATCCTGTGCAGACGTAGCCTGCTACGTCTGGGAGCAGGGGGAATGTAAGCGGATCAGTGGTTGAAACCACCCGGAACGAGTAATACTGAGCTTGAAGCAGTAATACAGCAAGAATTTGTATTTTAGCAGCACGGGTGTGAATCATGTTATTTGATGATCGACATTCACGCACTCTGTCAGAATTATCGGTAGACTGTTATCGTATGGGCAAGGCAATAGTCAAGAAAGAAAGAGTCGTAGCATGGGGATGAAATACCGACGGGTTTTACTAAAAGTGAGCGGTGAAGCCTTGATGGGCAAACTGAGCTACGGCATAGATCCAGGAGTCGTTCAGGGCATCGCTGCCGAAATCGCCGAAGTGGTGGCAAGTGGCATCCAAATGGCAATTGTCGTCGGTGGTGGCAATATTTTTCGCGGTTTGAAAGCGGCTGCAGGCGGAATGGATCGGGCAACCGGTGATTATATTGGTATGATTGCGACAGTCATGAATGCCATGACCCTGCAAGATGCCTTAGAACAAATGGGGATACCTACCCGTGTGCAAACCGCGATCGCGATGCAAGAAGTGGCAGAACCCTATATCCGCCGCCGTGCCATTCGTCACCTGGAAAAAGGGCGAGTGGTAATTTTTGGCGCAGGTTCAGGGAATCCTTTTTTTACCACGGATACGACGGCGGCTTTGCGAGCTGCCGAAATTGATGCGGAGGTTATCTTTAAAGCCACTAAAGTTGATGGGATTTATGATTGTGATCCTCAGCTAAATCCCCAAGCTCATCGCTATCACACGCTCTCCTATAGCTATGTCCTCGCTCAGGATCTGCGGGTGATGGATAGTACAGCGATCGCCTTGTGTAAGGAAAATAATATCCCAATTATGGTATTTGATTTGACAGGGCGAGGTAATATCCGCCGCGCTGTTCAAGGAGAATCTGTCGGAACATTTGTGGGAGGTTTTTGTGAAGTTAGCTGACGCTGAAAGCCAAATGAAGAAAGCCGTTGAAGCAACGCAACGGAGTTTCAATACCATTCGTACAGGTCGGGCGAATGCGAGTCTGTTGGATCGAGTGATGGTGGAATATTATGGCAGTCCCACCGCTCTGAAGTCTCTGGCAAGCATTAATACGCCAGATGCCACCACGATTACGATTCAACCCTATGACAAGAATACGCTGACTCTGATTGAAAAATCGATTTCCTTATCAGATATCGGCTTAACCCCCAATAATGACGGTCAAGTCGTGCGACTGAATATTCCACCCTTAACCGCCGAACGCCGCCAAGAATTTGTGAAGATGGCGGGTAAGTTAGCCGAGGACGGAAAAGTCTCCATCCGGAATATTCGTCGTGATGCCGTTGACTCGGTTCGTAAACAGGAAAAAAATAGCGAAATTTCTGAAGATGAATCCCGTGATCTGCAAGACCGAATTCAGGAATTGACGGACAAGTACACGGCTAAAATTGATGAATTGTTAGCGGCAAAAGAGGAAGATATTACCACGGTTTAACCTAACTTGCTCCAGTTCCCCACCCGTCTCGTGCGGTGGGGACGGATAGAGAGTTTTGAGGTGAGAGCATTATTTAACAAATAAAAATGACCCATGACAAGGGGTAATTTGCTCCTCTTAAATCCCCCCTTAAGAGTATCCTATTCCTTGAGTTTATTGTTAAACTATGTCAGGGGTTAAAACTAAATACCACAGTAATACCTCCTTAGCACACTCCTGAATTTTTTAATCCTTAGAGCCTAATGTTTGACTGCATTATTGTTGGGGCAGGTTCTGCTGGGGGAACTGCCGCCTATCACCTCGCCAAGCGAGGGCGTTCGGTACTGATTCTAGAAAAAGACTCTTTACCCCGATACAAGCCCTGTAGTGGTGGTGTATCCCCAAGCGTGCAACAGTGGTTTGATTTTGATCTGGCACCGGCGATCTCCCAAAATGTGAGCCGAGTCCGCTACACCTGGCAAATGGATGATCCGGTGGAGGTCAATCTCAAAAAACAAAAACCTGTCTGGATGGTGCGGCGAGATGTTTTTGACCAGTTTTTAGTCGAACAGGCAAAACAGCAAGGCGCTCAAGTGCAAGAGCAAACGACTGTAACCGGTATTGAATTTAAGGGCGATCGCTGGCAGGTTAATACCACCAATGAACCGATGGCAGCACGTTACCTGATCGCCGCTGATGGTGCTAACGGTTCCATGGCAAAATGGTTGGGCTTTAAAGATCGTCCCCAGCGTATGGCAGTGACGATAGAAGCTCCCAAGTCAACCCCTGAAACAGGTGATCCCACTATCCATTTTGACTTTGGGCAAGTGAAAAATGGCTACATCTGGAATTTTCCCAAAGCCGATGGCTATTCCGTCAGTGTGGGTACGTTTAAGGGGAATGACAAGCAGGATTTACAAGCCATAGGAACTAACTATATTCAGCAACTCGGTATTGATCCGAAACTCTGTCAGGTTCACAATCACCCAATGTGCCTGTGGGATGGTAACCAAAAATTACATGGGCAAAATGCGCTGCTGGTTGGCGACACCGCTTGTTTGGCTGATCCGTTTACGGCTGAGGGAATTCGTCCCTCTATATATAGTGGAGTCAAAGCGGCGGAGGCAATTGATGCGGCTTTAGGGGGTAACGCCAGCGCCTTAACTCAGTATACCCAGGTGATTCAGGACGAATGGGGTAACGAGATGGTTTGGGCGAAACGTTTAGCTAGTGCTTTCTATGGCTTTCCCAAAATTGGCTATAAGGTAGGTGTAAAGCGACCTTCAGCGACTCTGATTATGCTCCAGATTTTATCCGGAGAATTGAAGTACTCAGAGGTGGCAAATCTGGCAATTAAACGTTTGAGTGGCGGATTATTCTCACGGTAGGTTGTTTGTCAAAACTTCCTCAATCTCCAAACACCATTAAAAATCCCACGGATCACTTACCGTGGGATTTTGCTACCTCGAAACAGTTGTATGAAAAAAGTCCGGTTTAGTTATGCTAACCACCATCGTTATGGGCAGCATATTTCGTTAAGGTTCAAACACCGCTTAGCTTAGAGAAGCACGACTGCGATCATAGCTGGTGCGGAAACCAGAATTGGGTTTGCCTTGAATAGAATCCCAGTGGCTGAGGTTATCAACATCTAAGCCGACTTCATTGGCTGCTCGATTGAGCATGGATTGTTGCCTGTTCTTGACGGCGTGATGGTGACGCATCATTAAGGCTCTAGCTTGTTCTTGGGTAGACATTTGTTTATTCTCCGATTGCTTTAGTGATATTTCACTGTTTTTTTCCTTACACAATAACTATAACAAGAAATTTCTGTAACAAACACTACAGAATTGCTTTATTTACAAATCTTAATGTTATGGTTTTGAAACATAACCCCGTTAGACAGACAAGTTGTCTGATCACTAAGGCAAGTTAAGCTAGATCACAGCAAAGGGTGCAGGGATTGGGAAAAATTTCCCCCTGCTGCCCTAGAAAGGCGGGTTTAGTTAAGTTTCAAGACAGTGGCAAAATGTTTGTCAAACCCGCCCCTACACCTGTGCGGGCTCAAATTCAGGCAGAATGCGGACACGGGCAAACTTGAGTCCTGTGATTCCTTGTAGTTTTTCAACGGTGCTGTATTCGATATGGCTATCCACCCAACCTTCACGGGCTAGGTAGCGTAAATATTGTTGATATTCCGTCCATTCGGCTTGGGTGGAATAGACGATAGTCAGCATTCCCGGTTGGGTGATTCGAGTTTGGGTGTTGGTGTCAAGGGCTTTATCAATCCGTTTTTTGACGATTTCGTAGCGGGTGTCGCGGGTGCTACTGCGTAAATCGAAAATTTTTTCCGTTTGTTCGTCGTGGAAAATATCAACGGTGGTTTCCTGGACTAAGACTAGATGAGTGACTTGTAACGGATTGTCAAAGCGATCGCGAATATGAAAACAAGTCCTAGCACAGTCACAGATAGCCCGTAGCTGTTCGTAGCGCAGACAGTGGAGATGGAATAAGGTAAAGTGCGAGTTAATCGAAGCGCCTGCATAGATCATGTGATCGATACCATCGGTGAGTTCATGATCACAGTAGTGGGGGATAATCTGCTGCATCCGGATTTGCCACCGTTCCCAAGTTTGCCGCAGTTGTTCGTTAATCTCATAGATCATTCGATCATAGCGATCGCGGGCGGTATAAACACAGCCATGAGGATTGTCGCAAGCTTGTTTGTAAGCTCTCACCGCTTCAACCGCCCCATCGCCACAGTCTTGGAAATAATCAAAATAAATTTCCAGATGATCCCTTAGATATTGAATCGCCGTCACCTCAGCCTCCGCCATCACTCCTTTTTCTAACTGTTTAATATAGGCGGACAAATCCAGGCGCAGTTGTTGCAACAAAGGCAACTGTTGGTATTGGTTCGCCCCATCCACCACCGCCATTGCCAAATTGAACTGGCTGAGTAAATCGGCTTGGATAGATCGATTCCGTTCACTCGACGAACCCCGGATATCGGAAATCCCGTACATCGGATGGACATCAGTAAACACAATCGGTTCTGGGGGGAGTCCCCAACTGCGGCGTTCCGCTTCTTCTAAGAAACGCCATTCTACAGCGGGATGGATAGGATTAAATTGACTTTGAGCCGCTTGACGCAGGGCGGCGGTTAAGGCGGGGCTCAAGGCGCAAGCATGGTTGATATCCAGGGAATCGAAGTTATGAGTCTGATCACTCGTCAGCCCTACCATTCCCATCAAGTTTTGGCTGGGGGTTTCGGCTTCAGCTGAAGAAACTGTTAGGGGAATCAGCAACAGGGAACGGGCGCCCTGGTTGAACAACGTCTGTTCAAACTCAGTGTGAAAATCACTCTCTAAGTTAGCGACTCTCCAAACTTGATTCCCTTGGGCGGCTTCCTGGAAATGGGAACCTTCCAGGGAATCCCAGGAATAGACTTGGGTTTGAATAATTTGATCATCTTTGCTGGTGAAAAGTTTGACCTCTTGGTGCTTCACCCGCAACAGCAGAATTTGATCAGCGCGAAACAGCGATCGCATTTTTTGCTCAAATAGGCGAAACTTCTCGGAACGCAAGAGGGAGTCGCGTTCGATTAGCAAGCTAATCAGTTGTCGAATCATTTCTTGGTGGGTAACATCTAATCCTTCCCACAAAAGCTGACCCCTAACCTGGTAATTGTCCAGGTTTAAACGCTCCTCCCAGGTGGGGTTAAGGATAATTTGCTGAATCGGTTGTTTGGATAGATCGATATCTGAAAATTCGTTAATTTCCGGATTAATCCGCTCAACGTTCAGATGTTGCGATCGCAGCCAAAATTGTACACAATGGGGTTCGCCACCGTGGGGATTATCGAGAGTGGCAATAACGGGTTCATCTAAAAAGCGCCATTGGGTATGATTAATTTTATATACATCTCGTAATATTAGCGCCAGTAAATGACGCCGATATAACTGTTCTAGGGTTTTAGCATCAACATTTGTAAATAAATCAAATAGGTGAATGCCCTGGTTTTGTAAGCTACCCGTGGGAGCATTAATTCCAGTTAAGCGGCAAAAGGTGTCATTGGCGTAATACAGCGTAAAGTTTCCCGGCTCAACCCACGCCATCAACAGTTTGCTATGATGCTGGAAACGCGCCAACCACTTATTATTTCCCGAATTCGCCTGATTTGTCATGGTGTCGCGATCGCGGAATGTTGATTCATCACTCACCTGTTGACGATGAGAATGTGAATTAGACATGGGAGGTATATTAACCTCCAGGGAATCGTCTGGAATGTGTTGTCGGTTGTTGTTCAACATCAAGGTAAACCGGTGATGAAACCATGAGCCGTTTTTCCATTTGATCATAGAATTTAAAACTTGACAAGTTAAGAGAAATATGGTCTTAAAGTTTTGCAAGATTTTTCTCATAAACAACTTGTCATTTATCACAGACTCAAGCGACGTTCGTAGTAAGCGCTTTAGCGCCATTTGTTCGTAGTAAGCGCTTTAGCGCCATCCAGTGAGGTGCGTAGTCGGTAGAGTGAGTGAAACAGTATTCAATTGAGGAAATAACCATTAAATTTGATATCCGCTGTAACCCACCAAAATGGAGTAGATATTACGATTAAATCGGGCGCACGGAGCGTCATTGTTGTCAACTTAAAACTTTGTATAACTAGCGCTCAAAGTTTAGATCCCCCTAAATCCCCCTTCAAAAGGGGGACTTTGATTAATTTCTGGTTCCCCCCTTTTCCCCCCCTTTCAAAGCTAGGGGGGATCTCTTGTTAAGTAAGGGTTTCTTTCAGCCTTAAGTTTATACGGATGCACGTCAGTGCGCCCCTACGGTTTCTGGGCAAAATAATCTATCACATTAGGTGTGCCACGCCATGACAAGGTGACGAACCTCGCTTGTTAATCCGTTGCCACAATATCCCACAGCGCATTAATCCCGCAGCCGATATAGTCTGAATCCTGGTGCTGTTCAATCCATTGCACGATAAGTGGCAGAATATTAGGATTATTTTTGCCTAATTTACCCAAAGCTATGGCAGCAAAGTCACGCACATCTAAATAGTCAACAGTAGCGGATTTCGCGCCAATAATTGAATCCGGGGATTATCTGACAGTGCTGTTCTTAAACTCTGCTTACGCCGCTCGGCTTCTGCTTTATCGGGAATGCGGCTATCATACCAACGGTTAATAAATTCCTCAATCTGGTTATCATTAAAAGGTTGTAACTGATAGTGAGGAAACTCCTGGGTTTTAAAGAAATCTCGCTTATATTCCGCCGGACGAGAGGTAATAATCGCGCGATTTTGGTTATATTGCCCCAGAAAATTCTCAATCCGCCGCACCATCTGATAACGTTTGCCTTCTTCGGCAACTTCATCTAACCCATCTAATAAAATCAGCGCTCGTCCGTCTTCTAACCAATAGTTAAAAAATCCCTCTGGCAGTTTCGTTCCAAGAGCCCAACCTACAAATTTTACATGCACCCTGTTATGAGCCTGTTAATCCATTCCCCAGATGCGAATGGTTCGATCCTGACTACTACTGACAACTATTTGCACATTAGAATTAATGGCAAGGGATACAATTGCACCGCGATGTCCGGTTAAGGTATGCAATAAAAGTCCTGTGGGTAAATGCCAAAATCGAATTATTTCATCCCAACTGCAACTGACTAAAGTTTGTCCATCTTGACTTATCGCTAACCCCTTGATCTCACCCCAATGTCCGGTTAGGGTATTTAATACTTCTCCTGTGGGAAGATGCCAGAGTTTAATCGTCTTATCCTGACTCCCACTGGCGAGAATTTCTCCATCAGGACTAATCGCGATCGCACTCACCCAATTGCTGTGTCCGGTGAGACTATACTGGAGGTGTTGCGCTTGCCAATTCCAGCCGTTCAGGGTATTATTATCCATACTGCTACTGATTAAGGTTTTACCATTGGGGGTAAAGGCTAGAGCGGTAATCGCCTCTGTATGTTCTGCGATCGCACCTATCTTTTCTCCAGCCTGAATATCCCACAGAGTAACCGTTCCATCCTGATTCCCACTGGCAAGAATCTTTCCCTCTGGATGCAGGGCAATGGTATATATCTTACTCCCTTGTCCCCTAAACGTAGCCATCAACCTGTCACTGGCTATTTGATTTTGTTGACAAACTCCGGCTAAATCCCACAGCTTAATCGTACTATCCCAACTGCCACTAATTAGCATGGGTTGATGGGGATGAAATGTAACCGCCGATACCGAACCCCGATGTCCTTTTAGAGTACAAAGAATCTTGCCTGTATGTAGCGATCGCACTTTAATAGTTTTATCCGTTGCACCACTTACCCACAACTGTTGATCCGGACTAATTGCTAATGCATACGCCGTAGAATGAGCAGTAGAATGGCGATAAAGACATTTCAGACACTGATAAGGATTATACTCACTTAGAAGCTGCGGCAATTGGGGATGATCAATTCCCTGGAGTTGCGAATAGGCGGTATAGCGCACTTGATAGTGATCATCTTTGAGCGCCTCTAATACTACAGAAATTCCCGCTTTACCATAATTCACACTCTCTTTTACCGCCGCCACACGCTGACTCACCAAAGCACTGTGTAAACGACGCCGAACACCTGCCAAACCGCCTAAAACCGCCGCATTAGATGGAAGTTGCAATTGACCCGTTCCTAATACAGCATCATTCTGTTTCGGCTGATGGGGATGAGATACCATTGACCATGATCCATATCTTACCCAATTATTGTATTACATACGTAGTATTTGGGGCGCGATCGCACCATTCGTTCGTAGTAAGCGCTTTAGCGCCTCCGGAATCCCTCATCCCCAGAAATGTTAACTGGATTCGGCGAGAAGTCCCTTTTGGAATTCATAAGGAACCGACTGGATTTCCAGGTTATATCCCTGTGCTTTTATGTCTCTGATTATAAGTTTTCATGAAGACCATCAAATTAACTTGCCACTCCCCTCTGTTGTTGGTTATAGTAAAGCCGATCTCTTAGACTTTTATTAAATTCAGCATCTTAACAGGGGGTATCTACTGGGCTATACCTATATCGAAGGCAAGACCGATGTCTCAATTTCCGCACCCTTCCTTGCCAAGTTCAGTAAAAGAACCTTGGTTAGCGGTTAACTTATCCCTATTTTTTCCTGGAATTGGTCAGCTTTATGCCGGAAAGATTATCAGAGGGCATAGTTTAATTATCACTCAAGTCGGGTTATATGCCTTAAGTGGATGGTTGATTTTAAGTCAAATCGGTAATATTTTTATCGGAGAACTTTTATTAATCACGGCTTTCGCGTTGAGTATTTGGGGAATCTTTGATGCTTATGACTGTGCTAAGACAGCCAACTCTCCAAGTTTTGAGAAACTTAGAACCAGTCAAAAAGATCCATGGCTAGCTGTCTTTCTCTCGCGCCTCGTTCCCGGTGCGGGTCATTTATATATTAATCGTCTGTGGTTTAGCGTTCTATTTTTTACTTTTTTTGTCATATCTCTGCTGGTTCAACTCGTGCCAATATTGCTCAAATCTTTAATTTTTTATCACGTTTATATCGCCTCAACTATTCGTCGTGAACGAAATCAGCTACCCATTTTAGGCATGGCGCTTGTATCTATTCTGTTTTCGCTGATAATTTCCCTGCAGATATTTTTTATTAAAACCCATATTGCTGATACTCATATCATTGTCACGAACGAGATGAAGCCAACGTTACAAAGAGGTGACCACGTTATTGTCGATAAACAAATCTACCGCTTTAAATCACCACAGCGGGGAGATATTGTACTATTTTCACCGCCGGAACCCTTGCAAGACAATCATTTTAGAGAGGCATTTATTCAGCGAATTATTGGTTTACCCGGAGAACGGGTAAAGATTCAAAATGGAAGGGTTTATATCAATTCTCAGCCTCTGGAAGAGAACTATCCTCAAAAACTTTCTCAATACTCCTTTATCCCTATTACCGTTCCTGCCAATTCTTATTTCGTCTTGGGGGATAACCGTAACCACAGCTATGATAGTGAAGATTGGGGTTTTCTTCCCCGACCAAATATTCTGGGAAAAGTGACCAAACGATTTTTCCCTCCTCAACGGATAGGGATAGTTAGCTCCTAATATTACTCGGATAAACTTTAATTTAATTTACTCTTCCCCAGCTCCCAGACGTAGCATGTCCCTCCAGCTATCCATAGCGCAATGGTACATCTGGAACATTGCTTTCTCTGCTTTCAGCTTAAATTGACGCCAATATAGGTCACAGGCATGTCAAAATTGTAGATTGCAGGTAGAGATGTTGCGCCCAATCGCACTGTTTCAGAAGCATCTTACTTGATAAATCTCGATAAGCGGCTTAAATGGGCAACTGCCTGGTTAGAAGAAAGGGAGGATCTACACGGATGTCAAATCACCAGGACTTAAATTTTATATTAACAGAAATGTTAGTAGAAATCGCTCAGTGCTTCAAAAAAATTATTCAGGTTGATCGAGTTCATATTTTTTTGTTAGACCGATATGATCCAGAACAATGCCTTGTTTTAAGTTTGAACGGTTCCCAACCCCTAGAGTTAAGAATTCCCAATGCGACTGGCATTGGTGGAATTGCCAATTTGAAGATTTTTTTAGAAAAACCCTTTGACGGCAAATTTCACTGTAAAGATAATGACCTAGACTTAATCCAATCTTTTGACTATATTGTTTATAATTTATTGTCTCTACCATTATATAATAAGCAAGATAATATTGTTGCCTTTGTCCAATTAATTAATAAACTAAAACCTGAGGCTAATCCCGATCATCCCTTAGACAAAAAGATTGACAATGAGGGATTTGATCAAGACGATGAAAAGCAGTTAAATCGGGCAATGTCGTGGATTCGCTCAACGGTTGATCGATGTCAGGCGCTTTATGCAGAAATCAAGAAACAAGATATTTTTATTAGCTTTATTAAAGCAATTCATACAATTAGTCAGGGCGGATTAAATTTTGATGCTACCCTTCAGATTATTATTCAAGAAGCCAATGAATTAATGAATGCCGATCGCAGTCGTTTATGGCTGATGGATCGGGAACGCCAGGAACTATGGACAAAGGTAGAAACTGAGGCGGGTAATCCTCACGAGGAGCGTCACCCCATGGGCGTCAGCTTTGTCGGTCAAGTAGCCAAGTCAGGAAAAGCCTTGAATATTCCCTTTGACCTCTATATCCGCCCCGGTGTTGATCGGATAAAAAAAAGGGATTGCCGTATTGGGTATCGTACCTGTAGTTTACTTTGTCTGCCCGTTGTGTCTCCCGATAACGAAGTATTGGGTGTACTGGAATTAATTAACAAAAAGAAACGGGGACGTTTTCCAGCCTATGACCCCGATACTTGGCCCATTCCGCCGGACATATTTAAGGCAAGTTTTAGTCAAGCGGATCAACAATTGATGGGAGCATTTGCCTTGCAAGTTGGGATCGCTTTGCAAAATTCGCGGCAATTCGCGTCGCTGAAGCAGCAGGAAGAAATTCAACGCCTTATTTTAAAGACTCTAGATAATGGAGTAATATATACAGATGCAAAGGGTCGAATTATTACTGTAAATGAAAAAGCCCATCAGCTCCTCAACAGCGGTGAGTTAGATGGGGTTGAAGGGAGTTGGATTGGCGACTTTATTCAGGTTAAAGAGAGCAACTTTGCCCATTTAGTCCAAGGGACTTTAACTGAACACCAAGACTATCACGCACCTCATACGGTTATCGCCAACGATCAGGAATACTCGATTGATTTATCGATTCGCTCGATTGCGGAGAACAACGGCTCGAATAATTTTTACGGACTTGTCGTCGTCCTCAAAGAAATCAATGGGACGAGTTCCCCCCAAGTACCAGCCTATCACCAAGTCAGCCAGGAACTAAGCCAGGAATTTCTAAAAAAACATGAGAGCCAGTTATTGGATCACCCCAATGTGGCGATTTTATGTGCCGATATTCAAGGTTATACCAACTTGATGGAAGACATGGAAGCTGAAACAGTTGTTTCCATGCTCAATCACTATTGTGAATTGATGGTGCAGGCTGTATTGAAGTATCAAGGTACTTTAAATCAATATATTGGTGATGCGCTAATTGCTGTGTTTGATACATCCTTACCAGTAAGCGATCGCGCTTGGTATGCAGTACAAGCAGCTCTAGACATGCGCCAACAGCTAACTGAGTTTAATCGTAGCCATTTGACGCCCAATCAGCCAATGCCTCACCTGGGTATTGGCATTCACGCCGACAGAGTCCATCTGAGTCAGAATAGTTCTCAACCCCCATTGTCGGGTGATATTGTTAACTTTACCTCATTACTCGAACAAGGGAGTCGCGATTATGGCAGTGACATTATTATTAGTGAAACTATTTATAAACACTGTCGCGATCGCGTCTGGGTGCGGGAACTTGATCGCCTCCCCGTCAAGAGTAAACCCCAATCCCTTGCTATCTATGAACTTCTCGGACTTCGTTCTCAGTCTCTTTCTAGTCAACAAGAACAGATTATTGACCATTATAAACAAGGGCGTCGCTATTACCTAAACCAGCAATTTGCCCTCGCGATCGGGGAATTTTCCCAGGTTTTGGCAATTGATGGCGGTGATAAGGCGGCGAGACTACATATTCAGCGCTGTTTGTATTGGCTAGACTCTCCACCACCTCCGGATTGGGATGGGGTTTGGACATTAAGTGTTGAGTTTTGATCCTTCGCTTCGCTCAAGGGAACCTGGTTTGTAGGGGCGGGTTTTACTACTATCATTTCCTTTGCACACTAGATGTAACTAAACCCGCCCCGATTGAGTTTTAAATTCGGTGATATTGCATATTTAGCCGAAGTCAGCACAATGGGAAGAAAGGCTGGAGGTGTAGTGCATGTCCGAAAAAACAAACCGACGCACATTTCTACTCACGGGTATGGCGGTAGCAGGAGGAATAGTGGGGAGTGCGGCGTGGAAACAAAATCAACCCTCGGCTTCCCAGCTGCAGTCAGGGTCAACCATCGCCATTTCAGTCTCTAGAACCACCACAATGCCGGAACGGATGTTAGGGAGTACGGGGGTTTCTGTACCTATTTTAGGCTTAGGAGGGGCAGGGAAAACACCCTTATCCAAGCCCAACCAGGAAGCGGATGCGTTGGCGATTATTCAACGGGCGTTAGAATTGGGGATTCGTTACTTCGATACAGCGGCGAGTTATGGACCGAGTGAAGACTATCTCGGTAAAATCTTACCAAACTATCGGCAGCAGGTCTTTCTCGCCAGTAAAACCGCCGCCCGCGATCGCGACGGGGCGTGGCGGGAGTTGGAGCGATCGCTTAAACGCTTGAATACCGATTATTTGGACTTGTGGCAATTGCACCACGTCTCGTTTCACGAAGAACTTGATACCATTTTTAGTTCAACTGGGGCGGCTCAAGCCATAGAAGAAGCCAAAGCCCAAAACTTGATTAAATACTGTGGGATTACCGGACACCACGAACCTGATGTGATTGCGGCTGGATTGCAGCGTTATCCCTTTGATACTACTCTAGTTTGTATAAATGCGGCGGATAAACACCACCCCCGTCCATTTATCCCCACGGTTTTACCCGTTGCTCGTCAGAACAAGGTGGGTGTGATTGCCATGAAAGTTCCCGCCTATGGGCGGTTGTTTAAATCTGGTGTCTTAGAGGGGATGCACCAGGCGCTAGGATATACCCTTTCTCAATCTGGGGTTCACTGTGCCGTGATTGCGGCGGAAGATGTGCCACAGTTAGAGTCAAATGTAGAGGTAGCTAGCCGTTTTCAGCCCTTGGATGAGATGGAATTAGCGGCGATTGAACAGCGCACAGCACAGGCTTGGGAAGATAATACATTTTTTAGGGCGTGGACTTAAGCCAACCGTCTTCTTGTTGTTGACGTAGCCATTCAGGGTCATTAGCCTTGGTGGTGTAGTTCCACATCATTTCCCTATCTTGCCAAACTCCAGCCGGGATGAGGATTTGCCCATTCTCTTCACGATAAGGAACGCTATAAAAATCAAAGACTTGCTTAATATTTCCTTGGTGTTCTGGGTTAGCAGCAGAATTGGAAACAACTAACTCATCTTGTGAGCGAATAACTGGGCGATAGGGAACATACTGATTACTCATGCAAGCGACTGTCAAGGTTAACAAAAAAATAAGGGAGAGCGACAAATTCAGAATTACTTTTCGCATGATTAGGGATCATCCCAGGTGAATTCAGCACTATCAAACTACTAATCTATTACACGTAACCCTCTTTTTGCCCTGACGACTGGAAGGAAGCTGTTGGTCTGACCTCTCCCTAACCCTCCCTTTTTCTCATTATAAACTGTCTGTTATTTTACAAATCATTAGATTGATTTGGGTTTATGAGTCGCTGAATAAGCTATTCTGAGTTTATAATCTTCTGGCTTGGCTAAGTCAGCCGCAAAGGGCAATAGTTCTGGGTGGAAAAGGTTTCATGGGTTAGTTTATTTGCACTCATAGGTAAAACTACCATGAAGAATCCAGTTGGGTGTCTTGGGTATGGGTGTAAGGAAATCTTACTCCGGTAAGCGGTTGCTATATCTGTAACGAATCCTCAAAGCAAAATATTCCGAAATCCCCGGAAAAACTTTTGTTGTCAGTTAAGTCGTTGCGATTAGAACCCGGTGCTTACGCCAAAACTGGAACAACAACACCCCGCCTGTAGTCATAGGTTTTTCCACCTAGTCAGCCGCAGGTGGGGTTATTTCCCTATCAACCTTTCCATACCTTTGCTATGATGTAATGCTTTCAGCTCATCGATGACTTGTACACAGATGTGTAGGAGTCTCTTTTCCCCGTGAATTTTTCTACACAGTCAACCCATTTGACGAAACAAGGCACATAATATACTCTTTAGCCAGACTGGATATGACTCAGCAATTTAATCACGCTCTTCTTCCTGAAGCCCCAATAAAACGCTGTCTCAAGGGAGATTGTCTGGTTTTTGGACAACTTCTGAGCCACTTGGAACATCAACGGACAATTGAAAGAATTGCCCGGAAAAATACCAGAGGTACGGCTGTTTCCTGGGAAGATGCTGCCCAAACTGCCCATGCTAAAGTGTTTCAAGCTGTCATGGCTGGAAAGTTCCACCAAGGGGATGTCCAAGACTTCTACCACTGGGCGGCAATGGTGGCTCGTTTTGCGATTATTGATTTGGTTCGTAAAGAGAAAAAACAACACTGTACCAGTTTAGATCAAACTATTCCCGGAACGGATTTGCCTTTGTTAGAAACGATACAGGATGAGTTGGATTTATTAGATACTGTAGAGCGTGCTGATTTAGTCAGCCGCGCCATTGATGCGATTTCAGTGCTGGATAAACGCCATCCGAATCGGGGTTATCAAAAACTCTGGTATGGTAAGGTACAGGGCAGAACCCAAGTGCAACTGGCGGCTGATTTGGGCGTAAAAACTCAAAGCGCTGTCTCAAAACGTTGGGGCGAATTATTAGAGCGCCTTGCTGAGGAGTTAGGATTGGTGCAATCGGCAACGATTCAAGCCGAAATCAAAGCGACAAGCCGTCAAAAGGTTCAGCGAGTGCGCTCAACTCAAGATTGGTAAGGATAGTAATTTGTCATTGGTGAGGGTTTGATACCAAGTTGCATTCAAAGATATAACTTTCTCTCCCCCTGCTTCCCCTGCCTCCCCTGCCTCCCCTGCTTTTCCTATCTACTATGTTTGAGCGCAACTCGGTATGAGGCGGGTTGAAACAATTATCAGCCGATGAGGTGTATCTACCTTAACTTAACTAAGGATTTGAAGTTTTGGTAAAATTGCTCGATTTATATACGCAGTTTGGTGTAATTTAGAGTAGGCTAGGTTTCAGGCTGTTTGCTTTCTCATTTGAGCAGAGTATCGTATTGTCTGGAGCTATAAGCTAATGCGTATAAATTATAGTGAATACAGGTTTTCTCAGGGTTCAAGATTAAACCAGCAACCCCCTCAACCTGGAGAAATTTGGCAGGTTAATCGCTCGGTGGATAGTCCTCTGGAGTTTTCTTGGCAGGAGAAACAGAATCTATTTCCTGATTCAGCACGACGGTTTCTGGCGGGAAATTCGCCACCGCGCTATGTGATGATTGTTAAGGAACCGGAATCTCCTGTCGCCGCCGAGGAGTGGCAAGTTGTTTCAGTTATGGTTCTTTCACTAAATACGGATTTTTTGAGTTCTGTTGATCTGCTGATTCCCGCTAATCTGTCTGGTGTTGGACAAGATTTGCTGGCTCAAACGTGGCATGTACTGCCAATGTTGAGGTGTAATTTGTCTCATCCTATTGGTAAACGGTTATCTAGAGAGGTTTATGATTTATTGCTGAATGTGGGAGATTACTATCATGGTTTAATTGATGAAGTACCATCGGCGTCAGAAATTGAGTTAGGCGGATTGAAGATAGGAAAGGGAGTCACGGAACAACAGCCAGAACTTCAGGCATTTCACCAACAAGAGGAAGCCTGGAGTGCTGTTTTAAATGTGCCCGTCGCGGCTTATAATGTTTATCTAAAGACGATGAACTTGACAGCAGCGATAGTCGAGGATGCTGTGCAAATTGAGCAAGAATTAATTGAATCGGGGGCAAGGTTATGGGTTCAATCTCAGCCGAATTTCTATCGAGAAAACTGGCGAACGTCCGGGGATGACAGGGCGGTTAAAAAGTAGGTAGAATTAGGCTTTGAAGCTAAGTATTGGACGAGCAATAAAACTGTAGGGGCACCATCCTTGCATCCGTGTTAACTTAAGCCACAACCCCCATCCCCCCTTTAAAAGGGGGATCTATAGCTGACTTTTCACGGGAAACCTAGAAACCTGTATCGGGGCGGGTTTAGTCACTTATGGATGCAACCGAAAAGATAGTAGTGAAACCCGCCCCTACACACATTGCACCACATACCGTGAAAACTAAGGATCTATAGGGGGACGCAAGGGGGATCTATAAGGGAAAATGGGGATAAAAAGGGGGGTTAGGGGATGAGGGTGAAAGCTCCCCCTATCTTGGTTTTTACCTTAAATTGACACATAAGAAGGCTTGCGCCCTGGGCAATGTCTGACGCGATCGCAAAACGCAAAATGCTAAAGTTTACTCAGTGATGGCAGGTTAATGAGAGTCTCTGATGGCAGTTAAAAAGACAGAACTGTATAGCTCGTTATGGGCGGGATGTGATGAATTGCGTGGGGGTATGGATGCCTCTCAGTATAAGGATTATGTCCTTACGTTGTTGTTTTTGAAGTATGTCTCGGATAAGTACGCGGGTGATCCGGATGGGATTATTATTGTTCCAGATGGGGCTTCTTTTCAGGATTTGGAGGCGCTGAAAGGAGATAAGGAAATTGGCGATAAGATTAATCAAATTATCGGTAATTTGGCAAAAGAAAATGACTTGGATGGGGTGATTAATGTTGCCGATTTTAATGATGAGGATAAACTCGGCAAGGTTAAGGAAATGGTTGATCGCCTCTCTAAGTTGGTGGGCATCTTTGCGGGCTTGAATTTGAGCGCCAATCGTGCCGAGGGGGATGATTTACTGGGGGATGCTTATGAGTATTTGATGCGCCATTTTGCTACGGAGTCGGGGAAGAGTAAGGGGCAGTTTTATACGCCGGCGGAGGTGTCGCGGGTGTTGGCGAAGGTGGTGGGAATTACGCCGGAAACTCGCCAGGATGCGACGGTATATGATCCTACCTGTGGTTCGGGTTCGCTGCTGTTGAAAGTGGCAGATGAAGCACCGAATGGGTTGACGATTTATGGGCAGGAAATGGATAACGCGACGGTGGCGTTGGCGCGGATGAATATGATTCTCCATGATTATCCGACTGCAGATATTTGGAAGGGGAATACACTGGCGTCGCCCTATTGGAAAAATTCGGATGGGAGTCTGAAAACTTTTGATTTTGCGGTGGCGAATCCGCCTTTTTCTTATAAGTCGTGGAGTCATGGCATCAATATTATTAAGGATGAGTTTAATCGGTTTGAGGATGGTGCGCCGCCGGATAAAAATGGGGATTATGCGTTTTTGCTGCATATTCTTAAATCGTTGAAACCTAGGGGGAAAGCGGCGGTGATTCTGCCCCATGGGGTATTGTTTCGCGGGAATGCCGAGGCGCGGATTCGCCAGAATTTGCTTACGAAAGGGTATATTAAGGGGATTATTGGTTTACCGCCAAACTTGTTTTATGGCACAGGGATTCCCGCTTGTATTCTGGTGATTGATAATGCTGACGCCGATAGCCGCCAGGGGGTGTTTATGGTGGATGCGAGTCAGGGGTTTATTAAGGATGGGAATAAGAATCGCCTCCGCAGTCAGGATATCCATAAGATTGTGGATGTTTTTACTCATCAAATGGAGTTGTCGGGTTATAGTCGCATGGTGGAGTTGACGGAAATTGCGGCGAATGACTATAACTTGAATATTCCCCGTTATATTGATGCTAGCGAACCAGAGGATATTCATGACTTGAGCGCTCATCTGAATGGGGGGATTCCCCAGGCGGATATTGATGCGTTAGAGGAGTATTGGCGGGTATTTCCCCAGGTGCGATGTGCTTTATTTGCGCCGAGTCACCGTCCGGGCTATAGTCAGGGTTTGGTGGCAGCGAGTCAGGTGGCGGCGACGATTCTGAATCATCCGGAATTTAAGGCGTTTGCGGATAGTACGTTGACACTTTATCAGGAGTGGCGACAGTATCATCAGGGGCGATTAAAGGGGATTGGGATTGGGGATAAACCGAAAGAAGTTATTAGGGTTTTATCAGAGGATTTGTTGGCGCGGTTTGCTGGGGCGGAGTTGTTGGATAAGTATGATATTTACCAGCTTTTGATGGATTACTGGGCGGAAACGATGCAGGATGATGTCTATGTGCTGGTGCAGGATGGCTGGGAAGTGGGGAAGGTGCTGCGGGAGTTGGTGGTGAAGAAGGGGGAGAAGCTGAGGGAAACGCCGGATTTGCTGATTGGGAAGAAGAAGTATAAGGCGGATTTGATACCCCCCGAATTGATTGTGGCGCGGTATTTTGCGGATAAGCAGGCGTATATTGATAAGTTACAGGCGGATTTGGATGGGGTGACGCAGGAGTTGGAGGGGTTAATTGAGGAGCATAGTGGGGAAGATGGGGCGTTGAGTGATGCTCAGACGGATGGGGGGAAGGTGACGAAGACGAAGGTGAAGCAATTAATCGTTGCTAATGGACAATTAACGATTGATGGTTCAGAGTTGTCTGTTGATGGGGAACAGTTATCGATTCTGGAGCGATGTCTGGAGTTGTTTGATTTAAAGGCGGAGATGAAGAGGGTGGTTAAGGAGGCTCAGGCGTCACTGGATAAGGCGGTGTTTGCTCAGTATGGGAAGTTAACCGAGGCGGAGATTAAAGGGTTGGTGGTAGATGATAAATGGCAGAAAACCCTAGAGGCGGCGATTTCAGGGGAAATTGAGCGGGTGACGCAACAGTTGGCGAATCGGGTGAAGACGTTGGAGGAGCGATATGCGGAACCGTTACCGCAGTTGGTGCAGGAGGTTGAGGTGTTATCGAGTAAGGTGGATGAGCATTTGAGGAGGATGGGGTTGGAGTGGAATTGATAATTGATAATTGATAATTGATAATTGATAATTAATAATTGATAATTTTATGAAGGGGTAGGGAGATGAGTTTGGTGATTGCCGAATGAGATTGTTAAAGCGAGTGGGTTGTCAGAGGATGAGTTTTTGGTAGAGGTGGTTTTGCTGCTCTTTCAACAGGATAAGGTTAGTTTTGGGAAAGGGGTAGAATTGCTCAATATGTCCCAGATTCGTTTTCAGCGTTTGATTGCGTAACGGGGTATTTGCATCCATTATGATGTGGCTGAATTGCAGGGAGGTATTGAGCATTTTAGGGCAAAAGGATGGCTGTGAATGAGTACTCATAAATTATCAAGTGATAATTATCAAGTGCCAGAAGGGTATAAAAAAACTGATGTTGGCGTGATTCCTGAAAATTGGGAGGTTTCATACTTATATGAAATAGCAAAGAAAGTTACTGATGGAGAACACGCAACACCAAAACGAACTACTGAAGGTTACTACCTATTATCTGCTAGAAATATTTTTAATGGATTTATCGATCTAACGGATGTAGACTTTGTTGGTGTATCTGAATATCAAAGAATTAGGAAAAGATGTAATCCTGAAGCTGGCGACGTGCTTATATCATGTTCAGGGACAATTGGCAGGGTCTCCGTATTACCTATTGGTATTGATTGTGTGATGGTTAGAAGTGCTGCACTTGTTAAACCTGATGTCAACAAAATCAAGAACTATTTTCTTCAATATATATTACTGCATAGAAATGGACAAGAGCAAATTGCAAAAAAAATAAATCAAGGCGCTCAAGCTAACTTATTTATCAATAATATTGAAACTTTAAAAATTCCTCTTCCACCACTTCCAGAACAAAGTGCGATCGCGCGAGCCCTATCCGACGCTGACACCCTCATAGCCGCACTGGATAAGCAGCTTGCCAAAAAGCGCCACATCAAAACCGCCACCATGCAGCAACTCCTCACGGGCAAGAAACGCCTGCCGGGGTTTGGTGAGGGGAAAGGGTATAAAAAAACTGATGTTGGGGTGATTCCTGAAGATTGGGAAATCCTGAAGCTTAGAGAGGTAATCAAGAGCTTTCAGAATGGTTATGCTTTTTCCGCTCAAGGTTATGTCTCCTCTGGTGTACCAATAATTACAATGGCACAAATTGGACTCGATGGCACATTTAAATTTTCTGATGAATGCGTTAATTTCTGGTCTGTTTATGACTTCAATAAACTACAGCAATATCACGTAGAAAATGGTGACGTAATTATATCAATGACTGATGTTACCCCTGAAAAAAATTTAATTGGTCGTATGACTATTGTTAGATCTAATATAACCGCATTACTAAATCAGCGTGTAGGTCTACTCAGAGTTGATATAAACAAAGTGAATTCTGTTTTTTTAACAGCTTTATCTAATCAAAGAAGATGGCGAGAATACTCTAGAGCAATTGCATCTCTTGGTGTGCAAGCAAATATCGGAACTAAAGATATCAAGGAAGGAAAATTAATTCTGCCTCCGATACGGGAGCAAAATGCCATCGCGCAAGTTCTCACCGACATAGACACCGAAATCGCCGCCCTAGAAAAACGCCGCGCCAAAACCCAAGCCATCAAACAAGGCATGATGCAAGAACTATTAACTGGGAGAACGCGCCTCGTCTGAGAAAAAGCTATAGAATGTATCTAGATGCTTGCTAGATCAATCATCTACTGGATAACCCAACATTGCACTCGAAACCCAGACAATCCTTACCATCTGGAACCAATGCCAGTCAGGACAATGGAAACTGATCACCAGCGCTACTATAAAGCCTTAATCGATTCCTTGGGAGTCGTTGATACCATCCGGTTTATTCAATACTTTAGCCCAGGTCAAGGCGATTACACCAAAGAACGCCATCAGTGGCAAGACAAAACGCCATTAGAGGAGATTCTACTCTCCATGAAACAGCATCGAGACAGCGGTGTCAATCAATACGATGAAATTATTGAGTAGTTTTTTTGACGGCTACGATGCTGATGACGTGGCGGGTTTACTGAAAAATTGCCTGGAAAAAGGACGCGGTTAATTGACAATTGATAATTGATAATTGATAATTGACAATTATGAATTATCCATTATGAAAACTAACATAGTTAAAGAAAAATCATTTGCATTTGCCTTACGGATTGTCAAGCTGTTCAAATATCTGAATCAAGAAAAGCGCGAGTATGTCTTATCAAAACAATTACTTCGTAGTGGTACAGCAGTTGGCGCTTTAGTGCGCGAAGCCGAACACGCCGAGAGCCGTGCCGACTTTGTGCATAAACTAGCCATTGCTCTCAAAGAAGCCAATGAAACCCAATATTGGTTAGAATTACTACATCAGGCAGATTACATTGATCAGAAAGGCTTTAATTCAATCAATCAAGACTGTATCGAACTCTTAAAGCTCCTAACCGCAATCATAAAATCAACAAAAACAGATAATTGACAATTATCAATTATCAATTATCAATTATGACTAACGTTGGACAAAAAGAACGAATAACCCAAAACCCTGCGCCAACTCGAACAAGCCGCCGCCCTCGGTGATAAAACCCTCTATGATGCCAATAAAGCCGTTTATCATCTCCTCCGCTACGGCGTCAAAGTTAAAGCAGGTGCAGGAGAACAAAACCAAACCATCTGGTTAATTGACTGGGAACATCCCGAACAGAATACCTTTGCCATCGCCGAAGAAGTCACCATAAAAGGACACAATAAAAAACGCCCGGATATCGTCCTCTACATCAACGGAATCGCCCTCGGTATCCTCGAACTCAAACGTTCCATCGTTTCCATAAGTGAAGGCATCCGCCAAAACCTAGACAACCAAAAAAAAGAATTTATCCGCCCCTTCTTCACCACCCTACAATTAATTATGGCGGGAAACGATACCCAAGGAATCCGCTACGCCACCATCGAAACGCCAGAAAAATATTATCTGGAATGGAAAGAAGAAAACCCCAACTACAATCCCCAAACCGATACCAAGACTCGACAATATCTCTCCAACTCCGACTGTGAAACCGCCAATAATCCCCTCGATTGCGCCCTGATTCGTCTGTGTAACAAAACCCGCTTTCTGGAAATTCTCCACAACTTCATCATCTTCGACACCGGCATCAAAAAAACCTGTCGCCCCCATCAATACTTCGGCATCAAAGCCGCCCAAACCCAAATAAAAGACGGCAAAGGCGGCATTATTTGGCATACCCAAGGTTCCGGTAAAAGCCTAACCATGGTGTGGCTAGCTAAATGGATACGGGAAAACATCACCGATGCGCGAATTCTAATTCTCACCGATCGCACGGAACTCGATGACCAAATTGAAAGCGTTTTTTTAGGGGTTGATGAAAACATTGTCCGGATTCTCAATGGTACGATAAAAGAAAAAGGACAAATTCGCCAACAACGCTACAGTAACGGCGGCGCTGCCCTTATCGCTACCTTAGAAACCAATGAAGACTGGCTGATTTGTGCCTTAATGCATAAATTTGGCAGCCATTCAGAACACCCTACCGATAAATTTGTAGCAGAATTAGCCGCCGCCTATTCCCGCGATCGCGAAATTAAAGGAAATCTATTTGTCTTCGTCGATGAATGTCACCGCACCCAATCCGGGGAACTCCACAAGGCGATGAAATCCATCCTCCCCAATGCCATCTTTATCGGCTTTACCGGTACACCCCTCCTCAAAAAAGATAAACAAAAAAGTATCGATATTTTCGGCAATTACATCCACACCTATAAATTCGATCAAGCCGTCACCGATGGTATCGTTCTCGACTTGCGCTATGAAGCCCGCGATATTGACCAAACTATTACCTCACACCAAAAAATCGACCAGTGGTTTCAGGTAAAAACTCGCGGCTTAACCGAATCCGCCAAAACCCAACTTAAACGCAAGTGGGGAACCATGCAAAACCTCCTCTCTAGCAAATCTCGCCTCGAACAAATCGTTGATGATATCCTCCTCGACATGGAAACCAAACCCCGACTCATGGACGGGCGCGGTAATGCCATGTTAGTCTGTTCTAGTATTTACCAAGCCTGCAAAATTTACCACCTCTTCAGCCAAACCGATTTAGCCGGAAAATGCGCGATTATTACCAGTTATAAACCCGCCCCATCTGATATCAAAGGACAAGAAACCGGAGAAGGCTACACCGAGAAACTGCACCAGTATGAAATTTACCGAAAAATGCTGGCAGATTTTTTCAACCAACCCGAAGACAAAGCCATGTCTCAAGTAGAAGAATTCGAGGACAAAGTTAAAGAACGTTTTATCAAACAACCCGGACAAATGCGCCTGCTAATTGTCGTGGATAAACTCCTGACTGGCTTCGATGCGCCTCCCGCGACTTACCTCTACATCGACAAAACCATGGGAGATCATGGCTTATTCCAAGCCATCTGTCGCGTCAACCGCCTGGATGGGGAGGATAAAGACTATGGTTATATCGTCGATTATAAAGACCTATTTAAACAACTCGAAGGTGCAGTTACCGACTACACCAGTGGCGCATTTGACGGCTACGATCCTGACGACGTAGCCGGATTACTGAAAAATCGCCTCGAAAAAGGGCGCGATCGCCTCTCAGAAACCCTGGAAACCGTCAAGGCGCTATGTGAACCCGTTTCCCCTCCCCGCCACACCTCCGACTACCTGCATTACTTCTGCACCGCCGACACCCGCGATCAAGACGCGATCGCCAATAATGAACCCAAACGAGTCGCCCTCTACCAATCCGTCAACGCCTTAATTCGCGCCTATTCCCACCTCGCCAATGAGATGACGGAAGCTGGGTATACCCCCCAGGAAGCCAACCAGATTAAAGCCGACGTTAACCATTACAGCCAGATGCGCGATGAGGTAAAAATCGCCAGTGGAGACTCTGTAGACATGAAACTCTACGAACCCGCCATGCGCCACCTCCTCGACACCTACATCCGCGCCGAATCCAGCCAAGTTGTCTCGAATTTTGAGAATTTAGGCTTAATTCAACTGATTGTTAAAAACGGGGTGAACGCCTTGGAAACCCTCCCCGATACCCTACAACAGAATCAAGACGCCGTAGCGGAAACCATCGAGAATAATATGCGGAGAATCATCATTGATGAGACTCCCGTCAATCCCAAATACTACCAGGAAATGTCAAACTTACTGGATGCTTTAATTGAACAACGGCGACAGCAAGCCACCACGTATCAAGACTACCTCGAAAACGTCAAACAACTGGCAGAACAAGTTGTCCAACCCGAAAGCACAGCTAGGTCAAATTATCCCCCCTCCCTCGACACTGCCGCCAAGCGATCGCTCTACGATAACTTAGGACAAAATAAAGCCCTGGCGCTGTCTATCGATACCGCAGTCCGCTGCACCAAAAAAGAAGGGTGGATCGGCAATCGGTTTAAGGAACGGGAAATCGAGCGAGCGATTCGCACCGCGATCGGCGATAATACTATTAATATAGCGGAAATATTAGAATTAGTCAAGAATCAAGATGAGTATCAATAACCTAGACACAGAACTAACTGTAATCATCCGAAACATTCCCATCCAAATCCTACGCAAGCCGATCAAAAACTTCCACCTTGCAGTTTATCCCCCCGATGGGCGCGTCCGCGTTGCAGCCCCCTTACACTTGAGTGAGGATAACATCCGCCTCGCCATCATTTCTAAACTCTCTTGGATTCAGAAACAACAAGCCAAATTTGCCGCCCAACCCCGCCAACCGAAACGGGAAATGATATCCGGGGAAAACCATTATGTCTTTGGCGATTCGTATCAACTGCGCGTCATCGAAAGACAGGGGCGTCACGAAGTCGCGATCGCGAAGCCTAACACCCTACAACTTTTCGTTAATCCCGGTACTTCTACCCAAAATCGCGCCGTAGTCTTAACCGAATGGTATCGCGAACAACTCAAAGCCAGAATACCCGATTTACTCAACCAATGGCAACCGATTATTGGTCAACAAGTGGCAGATTGGGGGATTAAGAGAATGAAAACTAAATGGGGGAGTTGTAATATCCGCGATCGCCGCATTTGGTTAAATTTGGAGTTAGCTAAAAAACCCACCCAATGCCTGGAATATGTGCTAGTTCATGAGTTAGTTCATTTGTGGGAACGCTATCATAACGAACGATTCCACGCCTACATGGATCAGTATTTACCCCAGTGGCGGCAATGTCGAGACATTTTGAATCGCGAACCTTTGACAGATATCTAAGTAGGTTGGTGGGCAATGCCCACCCTACGGTATATCAAGGGTTTGGGCTCTGATAGGGTAAAATTTCAACAGCCAAGAATAATTATCAATTAATTAGACCATACCTGAACAAGCCGAACCCCATATTAGTCACCCGATAGAAGAACTCTATGCTGATGTGGAAAATCAGTTACCTGAACGCAACGTAAAAGACTTAAAACCAACGCTGAGTAGATTGCAAGATACCGTTAAATCCAAGCCAAACGCGCCTGAGATAACCACACAGCATAAGGCGGTGATGCAAGACATTGATCAGGCGATGGAGGCGTGTCACAGACTGGTATGCTGGTGGGCATTGCCCACCCTACAGTATATAAACATAAGACGAATTTTTGAATGCGTGAAGTCTTAACGGCAAACTCACTCAAATTAGCCCTCAACCGAAGAAATTTGCGGATGACTCCCCAGAGAGAGACGATTCTGCAAGTGTTTCAAGAACTTCCCCCCGGTGAGCATCTTAGTGTAGAGGATTTGCATGATTGTTTAGAGAGTCTTGGTAAAAATGTCAGTTTATCCACCGTATACAGAACCGTTAAGTTAATGGTTCGCATCAGTATACTGCGAGAACTGGAATTGGCAGAAGGACATAAGCACTATGAGCTGAATTATTCGGGTTTAAAACACCACCATCATCTTGTATGTCTTCAGTGTCATCAAACGATTGAGTTCAAAGATCCTTCCATTTTAAAGATTAGTCAAAAACAAGCGAGGGATGAAGACGTTGAACTGCTCGATTGCCAGCTAACCCTTCATGCAGTTTGCTTAGAGGCAATACGGCAAGGGTGGCCCCTTTTGTTGCCCAGAAACTGGTCATGTCCCCGGTACGGGGATTGACGGAATCCCGCTTTGTTTTGATAATGAAAATCGTTATTGTGATGAAGTCAAGGGATCATCAATTCCCGACTATCACGTCATAGGTATGAGGACATGAAACAATCCAGTCTACTGTGGAACTATGGGGTGGTTAGCCCGACAATTTTGGCGGCAATAGTCGGCGTGGGGGTTAGTGCGATCGCAACAGAAGTGAATTCACCTCAGACAGCAGAATCCTTAGCCATTACCGCAAGCCCAGAAAAAGAAACGTCAGCTCAAATAACGTCCCTAGGGGAAAACCCCGATGAGTCAATCCGCTCCATCCCCACCCAAGTTCCTGATCATAGCAGCGAACTAATCCTGGAACAAATTAACCATTACAGCAACGAGACGAACGCTTTAGAGCAAGTGACGAATGTCTCTCAGTTACGGGATGTATCTCCCGGAGACTGGGCGTATGAAGCCTTGCGATCGCTCGTTGAACGCTATGGTTGTATTGCGGGATATCCCGATGGCACCTATCGGGGGAACCGTGCTATGACTCGTTATGAATTTGCCGCCGGGTTAAATGCCTGTTTGCAGCAAATCGAACGCTTAATAGCAGGGAATAATGGTGTTGATGGAAGTGACTTAGAAACCTTGCAACGGTTAATCCAAGAATTTGAAGCCGAACTCGCCACCCTAGGAGCGCGGGTAGATAATTTAGAAGGACGAGTCGCGTTTTTAGAGGATAATCAGTTTTCCACAACCACCAAACTATCGGGCGAAGTCATCTTTGGATTAGCAGGTATAGCGGCGGGGGAGGATGCTAATGGAAATGATATCGATAATGTAACCATTTTTGGTCATCGCACCCGCCTGGAATTAAATACCAGTTTCACGGGGGAAGATGTACTCAGAACCCGACTGCAATCTGAAGGTTTAGGTTCTCTGACAGAGCAGACACTCACACCCGAAGGCGATCTCTTCTTTACCGGTGCAACGGATAGTGATGTCGTCGTTGATGCGTTACTCTATGATTTCCCCTTGGGTGAAAATACCCGGGTTGTCATTGAAGCCAATGCTGGTGCGTCTGATGACTTTGCCAGTACGGTTAATCCTTTCCTCGATGGTGATGGGGGTAGTGGGGCACTTTCTCGCTTTGGGACAAGGCATTCTATCTACTATTATCTGGATGGTGCTGGCATTGGGATTAATCACGCCTTCGGTGACACACTGGAATTCAGTGTCGGCTATTTAGCGAGTGAGGCGGCTGATCCCGGTGAGGATAATGGCATATTCAATGGTCCCTATGGGGCGCTTGCCCAGATTTTGTTTAAGCCAACCGATAGACTGAATATTGGATTAACCTATATTCACGCCTACAATCAAGATACCGACACTGGAAGCCGACGCTCCAATTTTCGCAGTTTTACCGAAGATGTGATCGGTAATGCCGTTCCCACGTCTAGCAATGCCTACGGTGTAGAACTATCATGGCGGTTAAGCGATCGCTTCGCCCTTGGCGGTTGGCTAGGCTATACCAAAACCACAACCCTTTCGACGTTAGGTGGACAAATTGATCGCGGTGACTTAGATATTTGGAATTGGGCGGTTAGCTTAGCCTTCCCGGATTTAGGCAAAGAAGGAAGTGTCGCCGCGATTTTGGTGGGGATGGAACCAAAAGTTACGGATTCTAGCGTTAATATTGCCGGGATCAATACCGAGGATGAGGATACGTCTTTCCACATTGAAGCGTTTTATCAGTATCAGCTAACCGATAACATTGCCATCACACCAGGAATCATCTGGCTCACTGCACCTGATCACGATAGTGATAATAAGGACATTGTTATCGGGGCTATCCGCACCACCTTTAGCTTTTAACCCACATCTTGCCCCATTCAAGGGCAAGCCAAACCGTAGGGGCGCACCGACGTGCATTGCAACTTAAGCGCCAAAAGCTGGGGGAGCTGGGGGAGCTGGGGGAGCTGGGGGAGCTGGGGAAGCTGGGGGAGCTGGGGGAGCTGGGGAAGCTGGGGGAGCTGGGGGAGCCTTATAGAGGTGTTCCGAGGGAACTATGACTTGTATAGGGAGCAGGGACACCCTCGCTGAAAATTAGGATTGGCAAGGGTTGTGGCTTAAGTTGACACGCAGGATCGACGTGCGCCCATAACACTTGGGTAAGCAAACTGCAATCCAAGAACTCATTTTTCTTTACGGAATCTTCATAAACATCAATATTTATATTAACTTGAAAAAATAAATTATTGATAAAGATAAAGACATATCTCACTTATTTAATTTAAATAGATTTATTCTAGGGATAGATACATAATAATTTTATTGGCAGGACGAAAAAATGAAACGTCTCGCTCAAATCGTTGCATCAGTTACCATTCTGACCACGGCGACGATTAGCTATCTACCCAATAGAGCAGAGGCAATCACATTTGACAGTGGAGGAAACTCTATTGAAACTAGCGCCATCAAAAAAGGTTCCCTGAGTAAGCTGATGTTTGATTTAGCGCCGATGGCTGTTAATAAAGGCAATTTTTATGGGCAGAATACCTCATCTTTATTGCAGACCTACAATAACAACGTGGTTATTGATGCTGTTGCCGCGAGTGATGTCAATTCGCTCTTATCTGATTTACAAGGATTGGGATTGCAAAATGCTTCGATGTTTGGTTCCTTTGTGTCAGGGATGCTGCCGATTGATGCTCTTGCTTCTATGGCACAGTTAGAAAGCTTAAAATTCGCTAAGCCAGCTTATAAACCCATAACCAATGTTGGCAAAACAACCAGTCAGGCGAATGTCGCCTTACGTGCAGATGTAGCGCGTAATCGGTTTGGTGTGGATGGAAAAGGGGTTACGATTGGGGTATTATCAGATAGCTTTAATTTTTTAGGCACAGCCGCAGAGGATGTGGCGAGTGGAGATTTGCCATCGGGTATCAATGTGCTGAAAGATTTACCCAATGACGGGAGTTTAGGTGAAGATATCTTTGGTATTGATGAAGGTCGTGCCATGATGCAACTAATTCATGACGTGGCGCCGGGTGCTAATTTAGCGTTTCACACAGCGGCGTTTAATGAAACAGATTTTGCTCAAGGGATTCTGGCACTCGCCAATGCTGGTGCTGACATTATTGTAGATGACATCTTTTACCCGACTGAGCCAATGTTCCAGGATGGAATCATCGCTCAAGCCGTTGATACTGTCGTTGCTCAGGGTGTTGCCTATTTCTCGGCGGCGGGTAACGATGCTCGACAGTCTTACGAAAGTGCGTTTAATGGAAGTAATCTGTTTGAACCTTTAGTCAGCGGTGAATTTCATGATTTTGATCCAGGAGCAGGAATCGATATTTTGCAAAGTTTGACGATTCCTGAAAACGGCGGATTTGGCATCTCATTTCAGTGGGATTCACCGTTCTTTTCGGTGAGCGGTGGTGCGGGTTCTCCTAATGATTTGGATATTTTCCTGTTTGATGAGTCAGGAACGAATATATTGGCGAGCAGCATCAATCAAAATGTGGGCAATGATGCGGTTGAATTTTTCTCGTTTTTCAATGATGGGTCATTAGGAACCGATACGTTCAACCTAGCTATATCAAAGGTAGAGGGTTTAGATCCTGGATTGATGAAGTACATATTGTTTGGCAATGGTACGCTGAATGAGTATGATACGGCTAGTGGAACAGTGTTTGGGCATCCTAATGCTAGGGGAGCAGAGGCAGTTGGCGCGGCGTTTTATCAAGACACACCCGAATTTGGTGTTGCTCCACCTAAATTACAGCCATTCTCCTCAGCAGGACCGACTCCGATTCTGTTTGATAGGGCGGGTAATCGCTTGGCAAATCCGGAAATTCGCTTAAAGCCAGAGATTATTGCTGTTGATGGAACAAATACAACATTTTTCCCACCTCCTTTCTTAGGTCCGAGAGATCCTGAAGGTGATGGTTTTCCGAACTTCTTTGGTACGTCTGCGGCGGCTCCCCATGCGGCGGCTGTGGCGGCTCTAATCTTGCAAGCAGCGCCCGGTACTAGCCCAACTGAAATTTATCGTATATTGGAAACCACTGCCCTGGATATGGAAAGTCCTGGCTTTGACTTTGATAGTGGTTTTGGTTTAATTCAAGCCGATCGCGCTCTAGCTGCGGTTGTTCCTGAACCCGGTTCGGTGTTAGGCTTGCTTGCATTCGGTGCTGTGGGAATAGGTGTTCCACTATTAGGGAAGAAGCCTGATTGACACTCCCATCGCTAAAAGCGAGGTTTTCTCAAAATGGTGCAAGATGTGAAGTTACAACGAATGGCATTGACTTAAAGCTGGTGGGCAATGCCCACCCTACGGTATATCAAGGGTTGCGGCGATTTCACAATGCTGACTGGAGTGTGCCATTGGAGTTAAAACGGGTTAAGTCAATCATGCGCCAACTACAAATTCCTCTGATCACGTTTATTTTTTGCCTACTCGTCAGTTGCGAGAACAACTCTCCAAACCCGACAGATACATCATCTGTGTCTTCTCAAGATGCACCATCGGCGCAGCCATCATCCCCTCGTACCTCACCGGGCGAACGTTCCCCAGTTGATCCGTCTAAATCCACTCAATCGGCTCAAACCCAACGGATATCTGCAAAGGGGATTGGAGTGGCGCAAGTTGGGATGACGCTGGGTGAACTGAAAAAATTGCTGGGAGATCAAGCTGAGTTTCAGGTTACGTCACCGTTTATGGTCGATTTTGATGCGATCGCGATCGTTCAAGAAGGTAAACCCCAATACTACATCTTGTATCCGGCGGGAATACCCATGAGTGACGACGATATCATTGAGGCGTTAGTTACAGATAATCCCAATTATCAAACGGCTGATGGTGTGGGACCTGGAACCCCCCTGAAGCAAGCAGAAGACGTTTACGGAGAGGCGACTCTTACCTATAACACTGTTAACGAGTCGCGGGAATACGTCAAGTTTTCCCAACATCCGTCTCCAGACATTGCCTTCCGGCTGGGTGCAGCGAATGATGATAGCTTGGCTGGAGTCTATCCCTCACCCCAAAAGGAGTTTAACCAGACGAAGGAGTATAAGGATACAGCCACGATTCGTTTTGTCGAAGTGTACTGCTCAAAGGATTGTCCCGTACAACCTCTACCCAATTGACGGATAACCCAGAAAAATTCCCTTTACCGTAGGGTGGGCACCGCCCACCAGCCTCATCTGAGTGTGCCATTCGACCTAAATAGTCGGACACCCGTGCGATCGCGCTTGAATCTTCCTCTCTATAAGGTTTTGAGCCAAGTCCAAAAAATTTTTTGCCCAAACCCTTGACAGACTTGTAGTATATTTGTAGTATGTATTTAAGAGCGAAGGGGAGAGAGCAAAACAGCTTGACTCCAAACGCTCAAGCCGAACCTTGAAAACTGAATATGTAACACATTTTTTTCATCAATGTGGGGGCGTAGCTCAATGGCTAGAGCAAAGACCTGTCGAGTCTGAGGTTGCTCTTTTCAAGTCTCGTCGCTCCCGCTATCTGGCTCCATTGTCTAGTGGACAAGGATCTCTGATTTTCGCTCAGAAGACACGGGTTCAAATCCCGTTGGGGCTATGACATTGATGAATCAGGTCAAGTAATTGAGGGGTTGAAGGGAATACTGACAGCTCCTACCTTGACCTTCAAAAGAAGCGGATTATTTGAGTAAGGGGAGTATAGCTCAACTGGCAGAGCAGGCGGCTTTTAACCGTCTGGTTGCGGGTTCGATTCCTGCTGCTCCCACTCAATATCTTGTGATCCAGCCTCATCGTCTAGTGGTTAGGACGCTGCCCCCTCAAGGCAGAAAGAGGAGTTCAAGTCTCCTTGGGGCTATCTGGAGAGGTGGCTGAATTGGTGAAAGCACTTAAGTGCTAAGGAAGCATGGGGCAACCCATTGCAGCTACTCTTCGAGAACGCTCCGCGAACGACTCCTGTCCTCTCCGCTTTATGTAGTATATCGAGCCAGACATACTACATACACTCTGGGTCGGCTCGCCTATTAGGGTGGGCAACTGTCTGTAAAACAGCCGCTTTTATGCGTTGCAGGTGCGAATCCTGCCCGACCCATTGAATTTTGGATTCAAAGTTCAAATCGAATGTAGGGATAGTGTAACGGCAACATTTCGGTCTCCAAAACCGATGATCTGAGTTCAAATCTCAGTCCCTGCGCCAATCAAGCATTTCCCCCGGTAGCTCAGTTGGGTAGAGCGCTTGCTTGAAAAGCAAGAGGTCGTCAGTTCAATACTGACCTGGGGGACTGGCATTGCCCTATAGCTCAATGGTAGAGCGACGCGCTGTTAACGCGGGGGTTGTAGGTTCGAGTCCTACTGGGGCAGCCATTTATTGCCGGGTGGACGAATGGAAAGTCGTAGTCCTCTGAAGTCTGAGATACAGGTTCAACTCCTGTCCCGGCATCCATTCATAGTACCAACACTCGCTCCTGTGGCGGAATTGGCAGACGCGATCGGCTTAAACCCGATTTCTTGAAATTGTGGGTTCGACTCTCGCCACCTGCTTGCCAAGTACACTGCTACTCGCGACTCAGGCAAAGCTTGAACGTTCACCTTCCCAAATCTGAAGTTGTCGTTCAGCCGCAACGATACAATTGAGAAATTTGGGTGGATGTAAGAAGTTGTCATAAGCAACTGCCATCTGTCTAGCTGCTTCGTGATAAGGAATTCGCCCTATTCCTGTGCCTAATCCAGGACAGGCAATCCTATCAATTTTTCGGGTAGCATTTTGATTGTGTCGTCGAACCGCCAAAAGCATTGCCCACATGGCTATGTATGGGATATCAGTGCCAGCAATAGACATGGGTACTCGCATGGTGGGTGTATGAGCCAAAAAAGGGTGTTTTAGATGACCCGTTTCCACAATAAATGATGTACCAACAGGCTGTTCTCCCAGGAATTCTTCCAGGATGTGCTGCTGAACGTTTATCATCAGGGAACGACCAAAAAACTGTACAATTTCTGCATCCATGCCACCATCCATCATGCCAAATGAATTGGCAGGGCTGACTAAACAGTCAAATTCGGGCAACCACTGGAAATAGTCGTTAACGATTTCTACGTTGGGTAAATAGCTGAAATACTGTTGAAAAGCTGCAAACAGTTGTGAACTGGGAGCTACAAGTATTAACTTCAAGTTGTGAACTGACCTCCGCTTAGAAGACTATTTTAGGGGCAAGTTAAGGGGAATGTCAACGTACTGGAGTGGTTATTGGCAGTTATGAAAATAGCTAGTCATGCAGATGTGGTGTCAATGGCAACACAAGGGTGTGGTAAATCCTCGATGTGGGTTCGATTCCCGCCATCTGCTTTTGAATACAGGTGTTGAGTCAAGCCTTTTTGCCTGTGCAAATCTTGCCACCTGCTTATCCGTAATTTTTTATAGAAGAGGAGGAGTGAAAATGACTACGATGACGGTGACTGATGCTTTGGCAGAGTTGACACTGTTGGAAAAACGGATTGATTCGGCACGAGCCAATTTAGATAATAATACGTTAATTGCTGTTGTGGAAGTCGGCAAAGTGCCAACAGGCTACAAATCGAGAGAGGAACATGCCTCTAAAGCACGCGCTGGTTTACAACGAGTCGATGATTTAATTGACAGACGACGGACAATTAAACGAGCCGTTGTTTTGTCTAATGCCTCCACCATGGTTTCCGTAGCGGGTCAAGAAATGACAGTGGCAGAAGCTATCGAGATGAAGAATTTCATCGTGTACTATGAGGCAGTTTTTCACACGATGGTGTCGGCGTATACTCGCACTCAGAATGAGTACAAAGCCGCTCAAGCACGAGTGAAAGATCGACTGGATAAGTTAGCTAAGGAGGTGTTAGGTAAAAATGCGGCTTCTGAAAAATATCAATCTCTGGCGGATAGCTTCTTAGAACGAGAAGGTGTCGAACTGCTCGATCCCACTAATCTGGCAGAAGACATTGAGAGACGGCAAGGGTTTGTTGAAGAGTTTAAATCAACGGTTGACCGGGTACTGTCAATTAGCAATGCTCGGACAATGATTGAGATTCCCGACTAAGATAGAATTGCTGGTCACTCGAAAATCTCTAAATTTATGGGTTGCGGTGGATAGCTCAATTGCGTAGCGATTCCATCGTCTATTACCTTTAAAGCTTAAAGCTCAACGCTTAACGCTTAACGTTCAATCGTTAAAGGTTAGACCATCAACTCTCAAACCATAAAGGTTAACCCTCGATAAAATCCAGGGTGTTGGTTGTAGGTTCCATAAAACCTTGAGGTTTCCACCTGGCTGAGTGGTCAGCATTTCATTAGTCACTCCTTTGTGTCAGCGGAATTCTAACACTTTTCACGGGTAGTCTAGAAGCCTGAGTCGGGGCGGGTTTAGTTACTTATGGATGTAACCGAAAAGATAATCGTGAAACCCGCCCCTACACAATCAATAATCAAACTGACCCAGCTAAAAGACGTGCCATGGCACGTCTGGAAAAACCCCTGCTTATTCCCATTCTCGCCACTGGTTCGCCCAGTTTTGGAAAATGCCCAAAATTTGCTCCCGTCGCTGTTCAAAATTAGCGGCAATGCTAATAAAAATGATGCCAGCGATTAAACCAACGACCCATTTTGAAAATGGATACTGAAAACTCAAAACAACTAACTGGTAAAAAACCGTTAGCACAAATGTGGCAGTTCCAACCATTAAGAATGCCCTAATTCGCAGTCCTAATCCAGTAAATATGGCAACCAGGCTAATTATTCCTGGAATCAGTCCAGTACCTTGATGGAAAAAGAACGCGGCTAAACAAATGATGCTACTACCCAGTAAGCGGAGATAATGACGAGTTTGTCGTTTTCGGGAGAGTCTTAATTCTGGATCAATTTGGGCAATGTAGAGGCAAGAACCGCCAATTATGGCAGCATACCACAAGGGTTCGGTGAGCTGTTGATCGACTAAAACCCGCCAGATTGCCCAATCAACGAAAAATAGACTCAAATACGTCCAACGTAAATTAGACTGGCGGTTGGCAACCCAGGCATAAAAACCCGCAATTGCTAGTAAATTGATTGGAGGTAGGGTTTGATAATTGAAGCAAACTGTTAGCAGAGGAGATATTATGGCGTAATGTTGCCAAGGTTTATCGTTCCATCCCCAGCGTCGCCAGGGAAGTTGAAAAAGAGCGATCGCGAATAAACAAGCCATTACCCCTCTCCAAGGGTCAAATATGCTCAACTGTGTCCATGTCAAACGCGCATAAACACCTGTGGCGGCGACTTGGGTTAATCCGGCGTATATCCAGACGTTAGCAGATGAGGCAAAAAACTGGCGTTGTTGTCCTCTGGTACGCCCCTGTAATAACGCATAGATAGCCAGTACCCAACTGATGGCAAGTCCGACGGTTCTCAGGTTTGGTGTTGTGAATACAGACATTCCAGCCGCTAGCACCATCAGGAAACTGGCAATTGCCCAGTGAATATGGGCGGTGATTTTAATTTCAGTGATACTGAGGTTGAGAAATTGGGAACGATCGCGCGATTGCCAAAACCAAGCCAACACTCGATAAATAACCGCGATCGCAGTCGCCACAACTCCTAAAATAGTAAAGCCATCCGCCGGATTTCCCCCATCTGCTTGCAGCATCTGGTAAATCACCAATTCATACCAGGCGATGGAAATACCCGCTAGGGAAAGATAGCTGATACCTTTCCAGGAAAGACGGCGACGCCCTACGCCTATCCCGGTTAACGCCGCACCGAGAGTGAGTAACCCGGTATAAGGGGTGAAATAAGTCCAGCGTAAACCAATGCCAATCAGGGCATAAATTAAGGGTAAAATTTCCAGTGCATCCCGGTAACTTCTTCCCTGTTCCCAAAGAAGGGCGGGTTTAGTTAAATTAACGGTTGTCTCCAAAACGTTATCGGTAAAACCCGCCCCTACAAACGGGCTTCCAGACGTATCAGGGCGCGTCTCTACGGGTTCCCCTGTGTCCCCCTCTAAACGGGCAAACCACCAATCTGTGAGGAATAGCGTTAAAAGTGCCAGGATAATATTGGCGGTGGCTAGGGTTAAGGATGAACCATTTCGTAAGACAATGGTATCTGCGATCGCTAATTCAATTGCCCAACTGATGCCGTAAACACCAAATTCTGTAAATGATCGCCAACAGCGAAACCAAATCGCACCGCCAATTAAAATTGAGGCGGTTAAGTATTGCCAACTCGATGGAATCAGTTCGATGTAACTCTGGGTAATGTGTAGCGTCAGAAATCCTAATTCTGTACCAGACAGGGCAATTGCCCATCCATCCGAGGCTTGGGCGTACAATGTAGCTAACCTGCCAGACTGGGGAATTAAGCTAGCCCGTAGCAGCCATAATCCGAGAATTGCGATCGCGCCAGCCAAATACCAATCGGCGACGGATAAGGGAGATAATCCGGGAATTCCTTGCCAAAGCCATGCAGCCAAAAAGCTGAGGGCAAATCCAATCGCGATCGCGGCGGCTACAGTTTGGCGTAAATAGCGGCTATTGAGGAACATTAAAACCGTAGCAATCCCTAAGCCTATCAGTCTACTGTGCGGTGTGAATAGGGTTAGCCCTTGGGCAAGAAATAACGCGATCGCACTCCACGAAGCCGCCTGAATGCGCCGCGATCGCTGAGTAAGACGGGCAACTCCAGTTAAGGTTAATGGGGTGAGTAACCATAAAAGTCCCCAAGGGTGCGGGGAAAAGGAAACCCCATCAGGAAATCCCTCCCCAGCCAATAAAACATAACTAATTCCAGCGAGGACAAAACCAATGTGCCAACAACTGCGATACCAAATTTGTTTGGGAACAGGAGATGGGGGATTTGCTTCTACGGTTTGCCCTTCCTGGCTTCTGAAAGCCTCCTGCCTTATACTTAGACTCCATTCTCCTACCATTAGCGCCAACAATAAACTTGCCCAGAGGGGTTCGCTGAGAGTCCCAAACCATCCCTCGATAAACGAACAGAGGGTGAATAATCCGGCGATATGGGTGAGATAAACCAGAGGAATTCGCAGAGGAGGGCGGCGATGGGTAACAATACCAAGGGTTACAGTCGAGAGTAATAGATTGAGCGATCGCGTCGTCGGATTCAGGGTACTGATTACCGTTAACATCACACCCAATCCTAATGTGAGTCCTTCCCCAAAACGGGCTAATTTAGGGTTCGACTTACGATACAGCCAATCTGTCAAGCCCACCCAGAAAATAACGTAGGGAAACAGGGCGACACCCCACCAAGCTTCGACGACTAAACCAAACTGTTGAGAGAGGAATGCGATTACATCTTCTCGTACCGCCAACGGGATTAATCGCCATAGTAAAAACAGCGTTTGCAAACTAATAATAAAAATGGCAGCTAAATCCCGACGTCGCCGAGAATACTGTAAGCGCTGGGCGAAAAACCCAATCGCCAACCCACTAACCGCCGTAGCTTGCCAAGGAATTGCTTCTCCTACCGAAACCAACCAACCCATCAGCAATAACCCGCCGCCAATTCCATCCCAGAGTTTTGTACTAAAGGAGGAAACAGACTCTGGTGAGACGGCTGGAGGCTTTCCCTGTCGCGCCAACAACCAACCACAGATTCCCATCGCCAAACCAAGTTGGGCAATTGGCACATTCATCACGAAAATCGCCCGTCCTAACAACACCGTTAGGGCATAAATCACCACTAAACTGCCCGTAGGGGCATGATTAGGCACAGATGGGGAAGCGCGAGGGATTGGAAAGGCAGAGGGGAGGAAAATTGCGGTTCCGATGACGCCTAAATAAACGGCGACTAATGGAACCTGTGACCAATTCCAACCCCAGTGCAGATAACTCAACCATAAAATTAGAGAGGCGCGGGAGGTAAGGCGGAATGAGTTGGTTTGGATAGATTGATTGATAACCGTAATCCCGGTTAGGCTTAAAGCCGCAACACCAACAACAATCCATTCCCAGGGATGACGCCATAACCCAAAGCTATCCATTGCCCAAAAATTAACCGGGACTAAAAGTAGGGCAATCAGTTGCAAGGTTTGAGAGGTTAACTTTAAGTTAGAACGCTTTCCCGCCCAAAGGCTAATGCCCCAAAAGACAACAGTATATGCCCATAAAACACCATACTGTCCCGCCGGGGGAAAATTCTGCCATTGAGTTGCGGCGAGGACACCGGAAGAGACAACAACCAGAAAGACACCCAGAAACAGCAGCCAGCGTACACTCAGTTCCTCTTGCCATGACTGCCAGACACCGGATAAGGGTGACACCGTAGGAACGGGTTCCTCTACCTGAGTTTTCACCTTCCGGGGAGACGCAACTTGAGGACGAGATGGAAGCGGCGCAATCTCTGGTTGAGGTACGCGACAAGACAGAGAGATTCGACTTAATTGCTTAACTTGGGCATCACTGATTAAACCCAAGCGCAACCAGGTTTCTAGACCTTCGAGTAAGTTGGGATTGGAGGCAGAAACAGTCAGTTCAATTCTCAGAGAACGTGGCGAGGACATAGTTTTCGGGGGTTCGTTCGTAGTAGGCACGCTTCGTGCCAGAAGAAGCGCTGAAGCGCTTACTACAAACAGATTAATTCATCCTAGCATCAGATTTTCCCGTTTTATCGTTACTTCTAAGAGCTTACATACTTAGTACGAGAGGGCGATCGCAAAATTACAAATATTGGACTAAAATAGTACAAAAATACCAATTTAAATTATGCCTGTCTACTTCTACAGCACCCGCGAAAAACCCTACGGTTGCTTTTCCAACTTCTCTCACCATGGTTTCGAGTTAGATGGTTATTGGTGGGCAACGAGTGAACATTACTTCCAGGCACAGAAATTCGTCGATACGGATCATCCTTGGTTCGACAAAATCCGCGACGTAAAAACGCCCAAGGAAGCTGCCAAAATGGGCAGAAGTCGGGAACATCCTCTCCGTAGCGATTGGGAACAAGTTAAGGACAAAATCATGAAGCGGGGAGTATTGCAAAAGTTTAAAGCAAATGCCGATATCCGCGAGATACTTTTGGCGACAGGAGATGACTTAATTGTCGAGAATTCTCCCATAGATTACTACTGGGGGTGCGGTAAAGATAGCAGTGGACAAAATAGATTGGGACAGATTTTAGGGGAAGTGAGAGAGATATTGCGTCAAGGATAATTTGACTAAAGATTCAGGTTGAATTTCCAAGGATATCAATTGTAGTCGTTCACCAACTTGGGGAGCCAAGAACAATCCAACTGAGACGTATCTTAGGTAATAGACAAAACGGAAAAAATGCTCCCCCGCTCCCCCAATTATGTGTATACTTTATTGGTACACCTATCCAGCTAAAAACCACAGCTAGATAGGTGAGAGAGATAGCCGCCAGTTAGGTGGTGTTAGCCTGTGGACTGGTTGAGTGCCGTCACCACCAGGATGAAGCAGGAAGTAAGCGTCAAGGATGTCCACGCTTTGGGCAACTTTGGGTAAGTCTTATGTAACGGTCTGTAGTTCTAATGGGAGAACGCCTGTTTTGCACACAGGAGGTTGCGGGTTCGACCCCCGCCAGATCCATGATGGTGTCTGAAGCCAAAGCGGTCGCGGCGCTTGTTTGTGGAACAAGTCAATAGCGGGTTCAAGTCCCGTCATTCCCATTTGTTCAGGTGTGGCGCAGTTTGACTATTGACTAGCTAATTGATATTATAATAATTATACTGCTTCCCTTTCAAAACCCTCGCATTATAAATAAATTTAGATGGGCTAGTTCCTCATCTTAATAGCGCGTAATTTAAGTCAAAAAACTTATATCTGTAAAAGCCATGAAGATAGAATCTCTTAAACTAGAACTGATTCAGTGGATTTTGTTATTGCAAGATGTTCAACTCTTAAATAAAATTCAGAAGATAAAAGAAAACTCAGTGAAAAATATAGCCCCGACTAAGCCTCGGCAATTTGGTTGTGGTAAAGGTATTTTTAGTTATGTGGCAGATGATTTTGATGCAATACCTCCGGGTTTTGAAGACTATATGCTATCATGAACTATTTAATTGATACTCATATACTAATTTGGTTTATTGAAGGGAACACTAATCTTTCTACACAGGCACAAAAATTAATTGCTAATCCTGCTAATTCTATCTATGTCAGTCAAGCGAGTTTATGGGAAATGACCATTAAGATTAGTATCAGCAAGTTGTCTTTGTCGATTTCATTGTCTGAGTTAGAAATTTTTCTAATAAATAATCAGTTTCAAATTTTAGACGCTAAGTTTAGTCATTACGAAATATTGCAGCATTTGCCCTTTCATCATCAAGATCCTTTTGATCGCCTAATTATCGCTCAGGCGAAAGCCGAAGATTACATTATTATCACCAACGATCATCGCTTCAAACTGTACAATGTAAAATTGGTGTAAGTCGAACACCATCTGGGCTTTTCTGGGTTACTTATTCGAGAAGGCTGCTTTTATTGTTTTCAATAAATTAGCCGACACAAGCGACAGGCAAAAAACAGACAATTGGAGTAGGTTTATAAATCCGGCAATACGCGATCGCGTATATTCAAAACTAACTAAAACCCATGCAATTTATCGCAACTCTCGATTGCATCGACTACAGCCTAGGGCGCACGGGGCGTGCGCCCCTACACATAATGCATTATGTGTGTTGCACCATGGCGTAATCCTGTTAGTACATTTGCTCTGAACAGTGTAAAATCTGAGGCTAGGGAACCGTGAGTAGCTAGATTTCACCCAAATGAAGGATGATTTTTGCCCTGAGTTGAGCCTAGGCTGGGAAACATTCACCCTTATCTCAAGTCAATACTCTCATTATTGTTTCGATAGAAAGATTACATTATGGCTCAAACTCTTTACGTTAATCCCGCTACCGGAAACGATAGCGCGGCGGGTGACCAATCTGCTCCCTGGAAAACCCTGTCCAAAGCCCTGCAACAAGCCCAAGCCGATACAACTATCCAACTGGCGGCGGGAACCTATAATGGGACTAGCGGCGAGATTTTCCCACTGCAAGTCCCATCCGGGGTCAAACTTGTAGGCAATGAAGGGAATAAAGGCAGTGGTATTGTAATTGAAGGAAGTGGTGAGTATATTAGTCCCACGCTGGCTCAACAAAATATAACCCTTTTACTCGCAAATACAACCGAAGTGCGTGGTGTCACGGTGACGAATAAAGCCACGCGAGGCACAGGGATTTGGATTGAATCGACTGATCCGACTATAACCAACTGTACCTTTACTCAATGTAATCGCGAAGGGGTTTTAGCCACAGGAACAGCCAAACCTAACGTTGTCAATAATAACTTCATTGATAATGGTGGTAATGGCATCTCCTTTACCAAAAATGCTCAAGGTGAAATTAAAAATAATAGTTGCAAAAAAGCAGGGTACGGTATTAGCATTGATGGCAATGCGACGCCGCGAGTTGTAGATAATCTTATTTCTGAAAACCGTTTCGGAGTGGGAGTTTCTGTAGATGCTAAACCTATCCTGCGAAATAACCGGATTGAAGATAATGAAGAATACGGTATAGCCGTGACAGGCAATGCCGAACCCGACTTAGGTAGCAAAGAAGCTCCAGGTAATAATATTTTTCGCAACAACGGCAAATTCGCCATTCTCAACTCCAGCAAGAATACCCTGGTTTCTTGGGGAAATCAGTTGACGAGTAATCAAGTTAGTGGTTCAGTTAAAATTGAGGGCAGCATCGTCGGTGATAACGGTGATAGCGGTGGAGATGGTGGTAATGGAGATTCACCACCGGATAGCTTCTCCGATATTCAAAACCACTGGGCAAAACCCTTTATTCAAGGATTACTTGACAAAGGATTAATTAGCGGCTTTAAAGATGGCACATTTAAGCCCGATGAAAAAATGACCCGCGCTCAATATGCGGCACTATTAGTGAAAGCCTTTAATCCCTCGGCTAAACGGAATGCGATAAATTTCACAGATGTTGCCGCTGATTTATGGGCAAAGGATGTGATACAACAGGCTTATCGCGGCGAATTCCTGTCTGGTTTTCCAAAAAATACCTTTAAACCCAATGATAATGTGCAACGGGTGCAAGTGATTGTTTCTTTGGTTAATGGATTGGAGTTATCGGCAAGCGATGGGACGGTGTTTAGTACCTATAGCGATCGCGCGGCTATTCCAGATTATGCCAAAGATGAAGTCAACACGGCAACCAAGAAAGAAATTGTGGTGAGTTATCCGGATACGAAACAACTTAACCCGACAAAAGATGCTACCCGTGCTGAGGTGGCGGCGATGGTGTATCAGGCGCTGGTTGATGCGAATCAGGTGAGTGAAGTTAACTCAGACTATATTGTTAGCGCCAGTAAAACCTTCCCTGATATTCAAAACCATTGGGCAAAACCCTTTATTGAAGGATTACTCAAGAAAGGGTTAATTAGCGGTTTTGGTGATGGTACATTTAAACCCAATGAAAAAATGACCCGCGCTCAATATGCGGCGTTATTGGTTAAAGCCTTTGACCCTGAACCTAAACGGGAAGCCAAGAAATTTCTGGATGTTAGTGACAAGTCTTGGGCAAAGGATGTGATTCAAAAAGCCTATCGCGGCGAATTTCTGTCTGGTTATCCCGGTGATATGTTCCGCCAGGGAGATAATGTAGAACGGGTTCAGGTTTTGGTGTCTTTGGTGAATGGATTAGAATTATCAGAATCTGATGATAATGCCTTAAATGTTTACGAGGATAGCGATGATATTCCTGACTATGGTAAGGAGGAAGTAGCCACTGCAACGAAGAAACAAATTGTGGTGAATCACCCTGATATCAAAAAACTAAATCCGACAAAAGCGGCTACCCGTGGTGAGGTGGCTGCTATGGTTTATCAAGCCTTAGTGGATGCGAATCAGGTGAGTGTGATTGACTCGGATTACATTGTTTCTGCGTAAAGGGGGAAAGTATTAACCTGCTTTGGGTTTGAACCCAAGGAACCAAAAACTCAAGCCCTATTGCTTGAACTCTGGGCAGGTTTTCTCTTCCCTGATCCAGGTTAGGTGGAGTATATTCATTAGGACTAGCAAATTCCAACTAAAACTTTAATTAATTTTGCGGTGAGGCGATGTTACCTTCTGGCTTCACCGCTTTTTTTATGCTTGGCGTGGGTTAACTGGTGTCGTGTTTTTCGTGAAACAGTTATTTTGTTGATGAAATTCTCCGCAAATATAATTCACAATAGTGCCGTAGTACAGCCAATCGGATAGATTAGCCTAACATCCAGAAACTATAGGGTAAAAAGACGTGCGCCTAAAACACCCACTATTCAAGTTTCCATCCGGATTGGTGTAAGCTAGATTAACACCGTACTTATTCAACGTGAGATTGGGGTGATGAAAACTTTAGAGGAAATCAAGCAATGGCTTGTGCAAAATAAGTCAGTGTTGCAGGAACGTTATCAGGTTAGGGAACTCGGTATTTTTGGTTCCTACGTGAGAAAAGAGCAGACTGAAACGAGCGATGTTGATGTGTTAGTGGAGTTTTCCCAGACACCCAGCTTGTTAAAGTTTGTCAATTTGGAGAATTATCTTACTGATAACCTAGGAGTTAAGGTTGATCTGGTGCATAAGGGAGGCTTGAAGCCTCGAATTGGAGAGCGGGTTTTGGCGGAGGTTGTTTACCTGTGACCAAACGGCAAGTGGAGGACTATTTACAGGATATTTTGGATGCTGTTGCTGCTATTGAACAGTTTACCGCAGGTATTGATTTTGAAGCTTTCTCACAAAATTTAGAGAAGGTTTTTGCAGTTTCAAGAGCTATGGAAATTATTGGTGAAGCTGTGAAGCGAGTACCTGATTCAGTGAGAAATCAATATCCTGATATTCCTTGGAGAGATATTGCCGGAATGCGGGATAAACTGATTCATGATTATTTTAATGCAAATGTGGAAATCATCTGGCAAGCGGTTCAGGAAGATGTTCCTCAGTTAAAAATGATGATTTCCGAGGTTTTGAGGAAAATTAAAAATTCATAGTAATGGAAAATAGACGTATTTTTAAAACCAACAAGGTAGGTTAAATGATATTCGCTTCAGCATTAATATTGGTGGGTTACGGCGGAGAATTTATTCAATGGTTATTGTCCTGATGAGAAACCCGCCTAACCCACCCTACACAAAATATTTTTTGGCGTAGTGATTGTTTAAGGTTAAGAGACTTCTAAGTCAAAAAGCTGGATTCGCATTGACTGGGAGTCGGGGAGACAAGCTAACCTGGAAGGAAGAGATACCTGTAGTTGTTCTGTTAACGTTTGACAAATTCACACATGGCACAGTCTTATTTTGATTCGGATCAAAACGGTCACAAGTCCTTTGAATTACCGGGTGCTAGACCCCACTACAACCCCGATCGCCCGGGACAAGTTAATCATATTTTCCTGGATTTGGTCTTGGATATCCCCAAGCAGCGCTTAGAAGGGACTTGCACTATTACTTTAACGCCAGTGCGGAATGATATCCATCAGTTTGTCCTGGATGCGGTGAACCTGACGATTGAATCGGTGCAGATTGATGGTGAATCCCAACCCTTTGACTGTGACGGGGAACAACTACAGATCCAACTTCACAACCCGACTGAGGCGGGGAAAGAGGTAAAAATCGCGATCGCGTATCATGTGGAGAAGCCGCAACGGGGTATCTATTTCATTACTCCCAGCCAAGATTACCCCAACAAACCCACCCAGGTGTGGACACAGGGAGAAGATGAAGACTCTCGCTTCTGGTTCCCCTGTTTCGATTATCCCGGTCAATTAGCCAGTTCTGAACTGCGCGTCACGGTTCCTAAACCCTTGATGGCGATATCCAACGGGGAACTGATCGGAACTCAACAAGAGGGCGATCGCACAACCTATCACTGGTTACAGAACCATGTTCATCCTACCTATTTGATGACCCTGGCGGTAGGGGACTTTGCCGAAATTCGTGATCAATGGCAAGGAAAACCTGTTACCTATTATGTAGAAAAAGGGCGCGAAGAGGATGGGCGTCGCAGTATGGGGAAAACGCCCCAGATGATAGAATTCTTTAGTCATGTCTTTGGCTATCCCTATCCTTATCCTAAATACGCCCAAGTCTGTGTTGATGACTTTATCTTTGGTGGGATGGAAAACACCTCCACCACCCTACTTACCGATCGCTGCTTACTCGATGAACGGGCGGCGCTTGATGGGATGCGTACCGAAAGCTTAGTCGCCCACGAATTGGCACATCAATGGTTTGGTGACTTGGTGGTGATCAAGCATTGGTCCCATGCTTGGATTAAGGAAGGAATGGCGTCCTATACCGAAGTTTTGTGGACCCAGCAGGAGTATGGTAAAGATGATGGGGCGTATTACCTACTTAATGAAGCCCGCAGCTACATACACGAAGACACCTCCCGCTATCGCCGCCCCATTGTTACCCATATCTACCGAGAAGCGATTGAATTGTATGACCGCCACCTTTATGAAAAAGGGGCTTGTGTTTATCACATGATTCGGGCGGAATTGGGGGATGAGTTATTCTGGAAGACGATTCAAACCTTTGTGCAAGATAATGCCCATAATACAGTAGAAACCGTTGACCTATTACGGGCAATTGAAAAAGCCACGGGTCGAAATCTCCTCTTTTTGTTCGATCAATATGTCTTCCGAGGTGGTCATCCCGACTATAAAGTTAGCTACACCTGGGACGCCGACAGCCAGTTGGCGAAAGTGACAGTTAGCCAAAGCCATGCAAAAGAGAGTCAAAATGGTAGTAAAAATGAGCTATTTGACCTAAAAATTCCCATCGCTTTTGGCTACAAAGACGCTGATTCCCCACTGAAAACATTTAAGGTTCGCATCCATGAACGGGAACAGAGTTTCTATTTCCCCTTGGAGAAAAAGCCCCAGTTTATTAGTTTTGATGCAGGGAACAATTACTTGAAAACGGTGACACTGGAGTATCCGTTAGCCGAACTGAAAGCCCAGCTAAAGCATGACCCTGACCCCGTTTCCCGGATTTACGCCGCTCAAGCGTTAGTTAAGAAGGGGGGGTTAGAAGTGGTTCAGGCGTTAGCCCAAGCCATGACTGATGATCCGTTCTGGGGTGTACGAGTCGAAGTCGCTAAACAATTGGCAAAGGTCAAACTGGATCAAGCCTCTGTTGCTTTAGTCGCTGGATTGCAGGATAAAGATGCGCGGGTGCGGCGCTCGGTGGTTGAAGCCTTGAATAAGGTGAAAACAGTAGAAAGCTATGAAGCATTAAAGCATCTACTAGAGGTGGGGGATGCTAGTTATTATGTGGAAGCGTCTGCGGCGAAGGTGCTGGGTAAACTGGCGTCAGGGAGTATGAAAGAAAAGTCCGATGAAGTGCTGCAACTTTTAAGCACGATCCTTAATCAACGTGCGGGTTGGAATGAAGTCGTGCGATCGGGTGCGATCGCGGGATTGAGTCAGATGAAGTCTTCACCCCAGGCGTTAGATGTAATTATGGAGTACACTAAGCTGGGTGTTCCTCAACCCTTGCGACTGGCGTCAATTCGCGCGTTAGGTACGATTTCCACGGGTCAAACCCCGAATAAGCTAGAGGAAATATTGGAGGCGTTAGAGGAGTTATCTGGGGAGTCGTTCTTCCTGACTCAAGTGGCGGTGGTTTCCGCATTAGCTCAAATGGAGACTGTTAAAGCGATTGGGGTTTTGCGATCGCTGTGTGATCAAACACCGGATGGGCGTGTACGTCGGCGGGCGGAAGAGGCGATTCAAAAGGTGCAGAAGCAGGTGGGTTCAGACAAAGCGATTAAACAGCTACGCGAAGAACTTGACCAGATTAAGCAAGAGAATCAGGAACTTAAAAGCCGCCTAGAAAGCCTAGAAGCGAAATCGTCTTAATTTGTCATTGGTCAACGGTAGGGGCGCATAGACGTGCGCCCTCTCATCTTTTCGTTGCATCGGGATAATTGAACACTGAAAATCTCCTTCAGGAGACGATAACTGGGATAGGTTCACCTTGGCGCGATCGCATCTACATTTTTGTCCGGTTCTGATGCTTTAACTGATTGAGAGGCGTTGTTCAAGGTTAGGACAATTTGCTGTATTACTGATTGGATAGGCTTACACCCGTGATTTCACCGAATAGTTGTGTTGAATCGGGATTAAATTGACCCTATAGGCTGGCACATTTTCCCATTATGAAGTAAGCATCCCACAAAACCATGGCATTTGTCAACACTGAAATAGAAATTATTTTCCTAGTTTGAGAGTTAGGGGTGAATTCGGTAATGTTTATAGGGTAACGCAGAGGACGCAGAGGGTAGCGCAGAGGGGCGCAGAGGGGTTATTGTGGCGTTTGGGGTGGGGTGCGATCGCGTTGGTTTATTGAACACTGAACATCCCCTTCAGGAGACGATAACTGGGATGGGTTGACCTTGGCGCGATCGCATCTACATTTTTGTCCGGTTCTGATGCTTTAACTGATTGAGAGGCGTTGTTCAAGGTTAGGACAATTTGCTGTATTACTGATTGGATAGGCTTACACCCGTGATTTCACCGAATCTTTGTGTTGAATCGGGATTAAATTGACCCTATAGGCGGACACATTTTTCCATTATGAAATAATTATCTCAGAAAACTACCGCATTTGTCAATACTGAAATAGAAATGATTTTAGTGATTCTAGGCTAATAGTTCATCAACGGTTATACTGAAACCGGGTAAAACAGTTTGTGTACTCACCACTTCCCCAGAAGTAAACACCAATCTCTGGTTGTGAGTGGCGATAATAATCCAACGGCTTTCTGGAAAGACTAACCAAACTTCCTTACCACCCGATTGTAAGTATTCTTGGGCTTTGATAATCACATCTTCAGCTAAATCAGTGGGGGAAACGATTTCTGCACTCAGGGGAAAACTTCGGGGGAGGACTTTTGCATCACCATATTGGCTGACAAGTTCTGGGGGAAGATAGGCGACATCGGGACAACGCCCTTGTTTATTGGTGCGACAAGGTGCTTCTGTATAGACTTCTCCACCTAGTTCATTGGAGTCTTTATGGGTTCTCCAGTAAGCGGAAAGTTTGGCTTGAATTCGACTATGTTTGAGTGTCATGCCATTTTTTTTAATTAATTCTCCATTGACCCATTCTGTACTATTTGGGGGGTTTTGCATCCAGTCGTCTAAGGAGATGGGTTGGGGGTAAATGGTGGGAATTGTTGAGGTGATCATGGTTAGGGGTAAATTCGGTAATGTTTATAGGGTAACGCAGAGGTTAGCACTTAGTCCGTAAGGCGTACCGAAGGCAACCGAGGGTATCCAAATGGATTATAATTAAAGGGCTTAAATGACTCAAAACTCTTAGTCATGTTCAGTACAACAGTCACCGATACCGGACAAATTACGATTCCTCAAGAAATTCAGGACTACCTTAAACTTAGTAGTGGCAGTAAAATTGATTTTGTTATTGATGAAGACGGTCAGGTTAAACTGATTCCTCTTAATGTTTCTGTAGAAAAATTATCAGGGTTTTTACACCGACCTGGCATCAGGAAATCTACCCTAGAAGAAATGGAAGTTGCCATCTCTGAGGGAGCCAATGATTGGGCTTGATACAAACATTCTGGTTCGCTACCTTACCCAAGATGATGAACAGCAGTGGCAAAAAGCCGTCGCACTGATTCAACAAAACCAGCCCTGTTTTATTACCAATATTGTCCTTTGCGAGTTGGTTTGGGTTCTCAAAGGAGGCAACTACGGGTTCCATAAAGATGAAATTATCAATACCCTAGAAGCAATGTTACATAGTTCTGCTTTTGAATTTGAAAACCGTTCTACTGTTTATCAAGCTTTACAGCGGTACAAACAAGGTAGTGCTGACTTTTCGGATTATTTAATCGGAGCGATTGTCCATCAAGCGGGTTGTACAGAAACAGTTAGTTTTGATCGCAAGCTGAAGAAACAAAAAGGATTTCGTTGTCTGGAATAATGTTCAACAACTGATACCCAAACATTGTTCTTAGCTAGGACAATGAGCGCTATTCAGGTGTTTATTATTTTCCCTTAGTCAAGGGCGACCCGAGTAAATTGAGTAGACACTGCTGTTGATTCGTGCCAGCGGGTCGCCCCTACAGGATAATTAAAAATAATACAATTATCCCTTTGCTAGAAACGTTACATCCAACGTCTGTACAAACCTCTAGTCATGTACGGGGCTGCCATCAGGGAACAATAACTGAATACGTTGTTGTTTCAGACGTTCTTCTTCGGCACACAGTTTTTCAATTTCTTTTACTACGTCTTCAGCAATCCCTAGAGCCGCAGCCGCTTGACGGACAACCTTTTTTTCTTTGTCGTGATAAACGCCATCAGCCGCACAAACTTTAATCGTAAAGTAGATTACAGCTTTGCGAGATTTATTGGTTGTCTGAGTTTGAGAAAGTACCTCGACGATATCTTCATTTGCCGGATAGGTTTCTAATTCTTGCAGTAGCTCTTCTCGGTATCCACAAGCCGCCGCCCGACCCAGCGCCCACTGTCTTTCTTCATTCGTCAGTGTCCCGTCGCCATTAGCGGCAATGAGTTGAGCCTTGAGAAAAGTGGTATGTACTTCTGCCGGAGGAATCTCTTCAGGCTGCCAACCCCAGACATCCTGGTAGTACCAATTCACTGTCCGTTGGCGAGCGGCATCAATTTGGTTTGTCGTCATAGTTTCTTTTTTCTTTTCAACGCTAAACAATCGATTTTAACTTCCTCTCAATATCCTCCCAGACAATCCCGATTATTTTTATTAAAGTTACTTATTTTTTTGGAAAAATTTAATAAGTTTTTTTTATGCAAAAAACTGGATAAAAATTCTAATATAAGGTAGAGTGGATATTTAATTCCTACATAAAGAATAAAATAACTATTTATTAGCCAATTTTTTAAACATTAAACCACCAAACTCTATGTTGGATTGCATTGTGATTGGAGCTGGCCCCGGAGGTCTAGTGACAACCAAAGAATTACTCGAACAAGGGGTGCGCGACGTTGTCTGTTTAGAGCAAGCCGAGGATGTGGGTGGCGTTTTTGCTAAAACCTACGACAGTTTAGTCCTAACCTCGTCTTGCACCTATAGTATGTTTTCCGACTTCTGGATTGGTGATGGAGAACAGCACAAATTCTGGACAAAGACTGAAGCCCTTGACTATTGGAAGCGATATGCCAAACAGTTTGGTGTGTTAGAGAAAATTCGTTTCAACGCCAAAGTTGTAGCCCTGGCGGAGCAGGAAGAAAACCAAGGATGGCAAGTTCAATTGGCATCTGGAGAGACTTTACTTTCAAAACGAGTGGCATTGGCGATCGGGAATAATAGTATCCCGAATTATTCCAAATGGAAAGAATTATTAACGGAGGTAGATTTTTCCCATTCCCAAGACTATCGTAATGCTGAGGGCTTTGCGGGCAAAAATATATTAGTCGTTGGCGGCGGTGAATCCGGTTCAGACATAGCTCTAGAATTATCTCGTGTCGCCAATAATTGCTGGGTTAGTCTGCGGCATTCAACGGGGTTTGTCGTACCTCGCCAGAGAAATAATCGCGCCAACGACATCGCTAGCAATCGGGGTATATACGGCTTACCCAGAGACTATGGATATACCTTGAGCAAAATTATCTTGCGACAGTGGTTAAATTACAACAATCCTGTTGAGCAAACTGCCGTTACCCTGAATGAGAAAGTTAAGTGCAGAAACGGAGTTTTGGGAACATACGGAACTAAAACATTCGCGTTACCAAAGGCAATTGTGGAGCATGGGTGTCACGTCGTTGGTGACATAATTACGGTAAAAGATGGTGGCAAAACATTACTCACGGTTGATGGGAAAACTTTGCAAGATGTAAATGCGGTACTATTTTGTACGGGCTACAAAAACTATGTACCTTTCCTTCCCGATGAACTGAAGCAAACTGACCCCCGGAACCTTTACAAACATCTATTTCATCCCCAGTATCGAGACAAAATCACTTGGATTGGCTGGGCACGTCCGGGGTTCGGAAGTCAGTTTCCGATTATGGAAATGCAAGCCCGATTGTTTGCCTTGATTTGTACTGGTGAAAAAACGCTTCCGGCTGCGGCGGAAATGGAGCAAATAGCATCGATAGATCGAGAGAACTATTTAAACCAGTTTGAACATAATGCTCTTCGCATCCGTAGTTTGGTTGATTATCATATTTACATGGATGATATGGCTGATATAATCGGTTGCAAACCGCCATTATGGAACTACTTTTTCTTACATCCTCGCCTCTGGCTGCGTATTGTTTATGGTGCTACCAATGCAACGCAATTTCGTTTACGAGGTTCCGGTGATAAGAAAGCGTTGGCTCAAGAAATAATTGCCAAATTACCTGTCTGTTCTTTCAATTACTTTTTTCTTGCTGGTCTCAAAGGTCGCGTGATGTATGGGTTCAATGCTATCGTTAAAGGGGTAACCCAATTCTGGCAAAAAATTAGAATTGGACAAGGGAAAGCCAATGCATTGCGATAAGGAGTGGAAAGCATCTGTTTGTTTCAAGCCGCTTCATCCCTATGCCTATAGTCTAGCCAGGACAAATGTGTTTTCTTGCCTATGCCGAACCCAGGTTAATATATTTACTCCTATTACAGGAGTTTGTAGATGTCTGTTTTTGTTACTGATAATTCCCCAATGATGGTCAACTTTGCGGAAGGAGATATTGCAAAATTGATGCGTAAAGGTCATCCTCAAATTGCGGAAGGTGACGCCTACATCATGAGACTGGTTAAACAACATTGCCAACGCCTCGAACTACCCGTTCGTCTGCTTGATGTTGGCTGTGGTACTGGGTATTTTGCGTCAAGGTTGCTCAAGCAGTTCTCGGAAATCGAACTGATCGCGGCAGAAGCAGAACCTGATATTGTGGTTAAATTAGAACGTCGTCTCGCTAACACTAATGCTAAAGTATTCAACTGTCCCTTTGAAGAGTGGAACGAACCCGTAGATATAATCCTCTCTTGGGGCGCTCACCACCATTTGCCGTCAAACTATTTAATTCACGCCAAGCAGGTGCTAAAAAAAGATGGCATTTTCATTGTCGGGGATGAATTTTGCCCAGATTACTGCGATGAAACTGATGCAGTACGGATTGCTAACGCTGAACTTATCTACATCGCGAATGGGTATATTTTGACAACGGCGGCTGAGGTAGAAAATTATAAACGTTCAGAGGAGATTCCGCCTGTGGCATTGGAATTTGAACGGCGTCGGCAACAGGCACTCTGGATTTGGTATAGGTATGTTGTTGACTACGCCATGGAAAGGAATTGTATTGAAGTCGCAATCGACGAACTCCGAGCAACGTATAATGACCTAATGACGGGTTCTGGCGATGAACACAAAATGTCCCCACGGATTGCTGAACAAGAGTTCAAACTTGGCGGTTGGCGGCAACTCTCCAAAAAGTCTTTGGGTTCTGCTAATGCACCGGAATTCCAAAGCTTTGTTGTCTATGAGCTAGAGCATCAGTGGGTGTAACCCCGGTTCGCGATCGCAACCAGTCAAAAGCCGACTCACTTAGCTAGTGATTGATCAATTGCTGTAATACATAAGGGGTTTTATATCCAGAAACTTTAGGGGCGCATAGATGTGCGCCCTCCGAATAATGTTGCATCAGGATAATTGAACGCTGAACATTACCTGAACTGGAGGATAACTGGAAGGGATTAACCTTGGCGCGTTGGCGGAGCCTGTTCCGAAGAGAACGTATCGCATCCACATTTTTGACGGGTTCTGATCCTCACTTCTGATTGAGATGCGTTGTTCAAGGTTAGGGCAATTTGCTGTATTACTGATGGGATAAGCTTAAACTGCTGATTTCAGCTATGATAGTTGTATTAAATATGGATGAAATCGACCCTATAGGCGGGTACATTTTCCCATTATGAAGTAATTATCTCATAAAACCATCACCCTTGTCAATACCTCCAAGAGCAATTATTCTAGTAGATTCTAGGCGAATAGTTCATCAACGGCTATACTGAAACTGTGCGATCGCGTCAGTATTGTCTCGAATCGCGTCTAGGTTCTGAGAATCGAGAATCATTCAAATTCATCAGACTCTCGATAGATTGCTTTCACTCGTCTGAGATACTGCTGAGTAATCCCTTGCTAATCAAATTCCTCCGGTAATGGAAGAGATAACATCTAATCTGCTTCAGAGAAGTTTACGCAATCGTATAAATCCTTTAAGGAGATTTCAAACTCAACAGAGGTCAAGGATAAAACAGAGTCTTCAGATTCCAGGTAAGTCACCAACCATTTGCCGTCATCGGTTTTGACATATTGTTCCACCTCAAAGCCATATTGGTCGATGGTGATATATTCTTGAAACGTAGGTAGGGAGCGATAATATTTAAACTTATCTCCTTTGTCGTAACTGCGGGTTGAATTCGAGAGTACTTCCACAATAATTGAAGGGTTGGTTACAGTATCTTTGCGGTTCTCATAATACAGAATATCTCCAGAAATAATCTGTAAATCGGGGTATGTGTAGCGATTGTATTCGGGCAGCCATAGACGAACATCACTGGCAAAAAAACTCAGTGGTTTCCCCCGAAAGGCAAACTTTAAAAAAGCCACTAAATTAATAATAATACGATTATGATTGGTCGTGCCGCCAGTCATGGGTACAATTTCTCCGTTGTGGTACTCATGTTTGGTTTCGGATTGTTCCTCTAAGGCGAAATAGTCTTCTAGAGTATGGGTCTGTGGCTTCTTTTGTATTAGCATAGTATCTTCTGCCTGTTGCATCTCGTTTTCATGGTAACTGAAAGCTTTATCGGGCAAGGGTTTCAGCCTACTTGTTTCCCGTCAGCCTCTCGACTCTTCCCACTCCCTCTCAGCGCTGTTGTGGTCTGGACTAAGTAGGATCACATAGAATATACTTAACAAAACGATAAAAAAATAAATAAACTTTTCTAGTTCGTTACGTGAGAGGCTATAAATGGCTGTGAGTCAGCATTACATTGAAGTTGATTATCTTGAAGCCGAGCAGATTCAACCCAGACGGCGCTATGATCCCGACGAGATCGCAGCCAAATACCGCTATCGCCCTTGGGTGGTTCTCTGGCGGGCGTTAAGGATTATCTGGAACTTTGTGCAGTTTATTCTAGGTCTCAAGTGGGACGAGTGGCGGAACCAAGTTGAGCGGAATCGGTTTAAACGCGCTACTCAACTGCGACAGATCTTGACTCGCCTCGGTCCGACATTCATTAAAGTGGGACAAGCTTTATCCACGCGCCCGGATTTAGTTCGCAAAGATTTCTTAGAAGAACTGATTAAGCTACAAGACCAACTCCCGCCCTTTGACAATGAAACCGCCTTAGGGATTATCGAGTCAGAGTTAGAGCGTCCGGTGAGTGAAGTCTATCGCCAAATTTCTCCAGATCCAATCGCTGCGGCAAGTCTCGGTCAAGTTTATCATGCTTATCTGCATACCGGGGAAGAGGTAGCCGTTAAAGTTCAGCGTCCTAACCTACTCAAGTTACTCACCCTGGATCTGTATTTAATGCGGAAGTCAGCCGGTTGGTTATCCCGATGGCTCCCCCTAAATTTGGGTCATGATTTGACGTTAATTGTCGATGAATTTGGCATTAAGTTGTTTGAAGAAATTGATTATATCAACGAAGGTCGCCATGCAGAACTCTTTGCCAGTAACTTCCGCGATGATCCCAGTGTCAAAGTGCCGACCATTTATTGGACGTACAGTAACCACCGGGTTTTAACCTTAGAGTGGATTAATGGGTGTAAGCTAACCGATACAAAAAGTCTTTGCACGGCTGGACTTGATGCTGACCAAATTATTCAAACTGGCGTCATAGCGGGTTTGCGCCAACTCTTAGAACACGGCTTTTTCCACGCTGATCCCCATCCCGGTAACTTGTTTGCTATGCCCGATGGTCGCATGGCTTACATTGACTTTGGCATGATGGATCAGTTGGAGGAAGAAACGAAAGAAACTATCGTAAGTGCAGTTATTGATTTAATCAATAAGGATTATGTGGAGTTAGCGAAAAAGTTTGTCATACTGGGCTTTTTAACCCCGGAGACAGATATCATACCGATTATTCCTGCCATAGAACGAGTGCTGGGAGACGCGGTGGGTCAAAGTGTACGGGACTTCAATTTTAAAACGATTACGGATAGTTTTTCGGAGTTAATGTTTGACTATCCGTTCCGAGTTCCAGCCAAATTTGCCCTAATTATTCGGTCGTTGGTGACTCAGGAAGGGTTGGCGTTAACCCTGAATCCAGATTTCAAAATCGTTGAGGTGTCTTATCCTTACATCGCCAAACGTCTACTCAAGGGTGAATCGCCAGCAATGCGGCGGCGGTTGATTGAGGTGTTGTTTAAGGATGGTAGATTCCAATGGCAACGGTTAGAGAATATGATAGCGATCGCGCGATCGGATGAGAACTTTGATTTGCTACCCACAGCCCAACTAGGATTACAATATCTGCTATCTGAAGAAGGGAAGTTTCTGCGGCGTCAGGTACTATTGGCGTTAACCGAAGATGACCGATTGCACACTGAAGAGGTGCAACGCCTCTGGAATTTGGTCAAAGATGACTTGAAACCGGGACGGTTATTTAATGTGGCGTTAAGTTCTCTGGGTACTATTTCCACAGAGAGAATTGCCGCGATTCTACCCCTGGCGGCGATGATTGGGGAAAATAATTAAGGGGTTAGGTTTTCCGAACAAAGCCAACAGCATTTGATCATTGAGTAGAGACGTTCTGCCAGAACGTCTCTACCACAGTTCGGAAAGTCCTAAGCTATGTGTCTACTGCTATATCTTCCACAGATTTGAAGCCTAGCATAAGAATCCCCACTCAGAATCTTCGATTTGAGTGGGGTGCGTTCAACTATCATCACACAAGTTCGAGGATGATTTCTGAGGAAAGGGGACTCGTGGTGCCATCTAAATATTTCACCACAGCAACAATGTAGTTGAGTCCTCCTTCTGGATCAGATTTGGTCAAGGTTACGGGAATGTCAACAGAGCCGGTCCCGTCAAGGGTAGCGGACTGCTCAGTAATGGCTATAATACTGTTTGCCTCAAATGGGTCTAGATCAAATCCATTGCCACTATCAGTAAACAGTGCTGCCTCCGTAACCAGCAATACAACCTCAGCACCCGCAGGACCTGTAACCTGGATGGTCTGATTTTCATTGGACACCTTGGCTCGTGTCGAAGACAGTCCTACGGCTGAAATCGTGGGTTGACCGGGCAAGTCCGATTGGAGTGTCACCTGAGACCCATCGATACTGTTGGGAATCCGATAGGTATCTCCCACCAACGTTGAGCCATCATTAAAATCAGCTCGCACTTGGGTACCCGTTAACTCAAGTCCAGAAACGTCAGCCGAATCGCCAGGTCCGGGTTGTGGCGACCCCTTAATGCTAGTCGGGTCAACGTCAATGGAGAAGGTTAGTGTTTCTGTCGGATCAAAGTCATTGAATAGGATTTCCAAGGCATCAAAACCACCGTCATGGGAACTTAGCAGCGTGTGCGAAAGGTATCCCACTCCTGAGTCGCTATCCACGGTAAAGACTTTGGCGGCTGTGTCGCCAGCGGTACCATTGGGGTCAAAAACTAAATCAGGCAGAATACTGGAACTCAAATCAATCAAAACCCGGTCGAGTTTCTGACCCGAAGTCGAGGTGTTGGTGATTCGGAACGAATCGGAGCCAAAGGTACTGCTATTGATACCTGCCCCCGGTGGGTCAATTGTAAATTTAGCCGATGCCGTGGTCGTTGGCAAGGCTTCATTGTCCAAAATCCGCAGCGTAGCTTTATTTTGCGCCCCAATTCTTGCCCATGGGGTAGGACTATCCAGTACCAACTTGATTGTCTCATCTCCTTCTACTTCCGTATCTTCTAGGATAGGAATCGACACCACTTTGGTTCCGGTTTCCCCATCGGCAAAGGAAACGGTAATCGGAGCATTGGTGTAGTCAACACCACTGGTAGCTGTGCCATCGGTTTGAGTCAGTGTTGCACTGACAGCGCCAAAACTCACCCCAGTGCGAGTAACACTCACCTGAGTCACAGATGTGCCATTTTCATTAACCGTAAACTCCAGATCACCGAATGCCAAGGTGCTACTCAAGTAGACAAAGGCATCGGGTATGGTGGAGGTTGTGCCGTCATTGGTGATCACTACATCAAGTAGATCACCTGTTGGGGTGGTCTGCTCAGGGATAATCCCCTGAATCCGGTTGGCAGAGACGGAGGTAAGAAGCGCTGTCTGACCGCCAATCGTGACTGTGGTATTGGCAAGGTTAGGGTTGAAGTTTGTCCCGCCAATCGTGAAGGTAGCACCACCCACAGCCGGCGAGCGCCAGGGGAAGATATCATAGGCAGTCATATCGAAGACAGCCGCCAGATCATCGGGTAGGGAAACAGTGATTTGGTCGTCAGTGAAATCGATGCCCAGAATTGCGCCCCCAGGACCATGCACAACATCTAGAGCAGTTGGGGTATTGATGATCGTCTCTAAGGACTCAAAGGAGCCATTGGGGGAGACAGAAGCATTGTAGACGGTGCCATTCCATTTCTGAGCCAATAGGTTGCCCTGCATCTGTCCCAAAAAGGTCGTGGCTCGGTATTCGGTAATCCCATTGGTTGAGGACGCTACCGCCCCTAAGGGCGAGGTAAAGTCACCTGTATCATTCGCACCATACCAAACATACTGCCGAGGATCGAAGCGACCTTGATTGCGATTGGCATGTCCGTAGTAGTTCCCCTCAACCAAAAGGTTAATTTCATCGGGTTGACCGGTGATGGTCTTTTCGGTGTTCGGTCCCGTAGAGGCAGTACCAAAAGCACTGCTGGCATTGGCACCATTATCTGTGCCGTAGAGTCGATTTTGAGTCGTCCAGACAGTATCAAAGGGGTTTCGCTGTCCGCTGGCGAACACGGATACATCCACACCAGGAACCACGTTGACGATTGATCCGTATACCTGGTCATTGGCATTAAATCCAGTCGGTGCTGTTTCTCCTGGAGTTAACTCGTACTCAACCGTTCCATTAAAATTCGGTTTCGTGATTTTGGCTTTCAGAATCGCCCCCGATAACGGAGATTCCGGAAGACCACCAATGTTGTTGTTGGAGACTCCGGCATTCGTATTCCCACCAACGGCGATGAGCAAGTCTCCATGATTGTCAAACGCCAATCCGTTAATTCCATGGTCGTGGTTAGAGACGGGTAAACCTGTAATTAAAGGCGTTACCGTTGAGAAGTTGGGTCCTTCGAGGATAGAAACCTGACCATTGTAGGGTGAAAATTCGGTGACAGGTCCTTGACCACCATTATGGGCAAAAAGTTCACTGTGGGCGACGTAGATTTTAGGGGCATCAGCAGGATCATCAAAGGGGTTAAAGGCGATTCCCAAAATATTGTTGTTGCTCAGACCGGCGATACTGGAAACGGACTGGGTATTGGTCACCTGATAGTTATCATCGAAGGTGTAGATTTTAATGGCTCCGGTAATCGTTCCCACGTAGAGCCTGCCATCGGGTCCCCAAGTTGCCTGAGTGGGTCCGAATAGCGTGGCACCCGTTTGTTGTTCAGGCAGGAATTTAATCGGTGGTACTCCTTCAACATAATTAAAGGTGACCACATTGCTCATCCCATTGGGTGTTTCCACCCTTACATCAACCGTGTCGCCAAAGGTTCCAGGAGGTGTGGCAAACGTGATTGTCCCCTGATTCACTTGGATATCGGGTTCAGTGAAAATCGTATTGCCCCAGTGAACTTTAACTTGATCGGAGGCATCACCTTCCCAAAACGCAATACCCTTAAGGGTGAGGATTTGAGCCCCGAACGTGGAGATATCGGTATCGGCGGGGGGATTGATGAAGGGAAGCAGACTGGTTTGGTCGTGAGTTAGATTGGTTCCTTGCAGGGGTGCGGGTGGGGCACCATCAATTGATGCCAGTACTTCTATGGGGTTTACTTCCCCGGCTGCCCGAGCCACACGAACTTCTAGGTTATAGGTTGTGCCTGCGGTTAACGTTTCTGTAGCCGTGACCAGATTGCCATTAATATAGATGTCGCTATCAGTGCCACCATTAACGGTGAAATCATAGTTTCCAGCGGTGGTGGGTGCAAATTTTCCCTTGAATACAACGGCTACATTTTGGTTGGAGTAGGACGAACTGCCCAAGGTGCCAAAGGTACCATTTTCCTTCAGGTGTAAGCTGCCATCTAGTAAATCATTCGGATCTTTTGGCGTCAGGGGTAGGATTTCCTGAAACTCAGGGGCGGTGAGATTGTCAATATCAGCATCCAGATCGTAGGAGACTAACATCCCACCGACGGCGTTGATGGGAAATATATTCAGGTCAACCGAATCCGTGAGACTATCGGCTGGTGCATTGCTATCTTCAATAGTCAATGAGACTGTATGGGAACCAACGCCCAAAGTCGCCTGAATATCTTCCCCTGTGCCTAAAACCGTTGCCCCTTTTGCCCAAGTCCAGCTCGTCAGAACCTTACCGGGTTCATGGGTGTGGGATTCATTGCCCAATAAGCTGACCCCTTCGCTACCATTTCCGTTATAGTCAATGGCATATTCTGGGGCATCGATCACAACATGGAGAAAGGGATGACCCCCGTGAGCCTTTTCTTCCTTGACAACTTCGATGGATGAGATTTTCGGCTTCTCCACCACACCGACTAAATCGATATTGAGAATGCCATCGGTTACCCCAACATTGTTGGAAATCGTCAGTGCCGCATTACCACCCACCTGAGCGTAAATGTCTAGATCATTGGCGATTACATTCCCCTCAGCGATGACATCAAATACCCGCAACCCCGCATCAGCCCAGTAAATTTCCGCAAAATTCAGGTTGACCGTATAGGTGCCTTGTTCAGGGACAGGAACTTGATAAGACAGGGTATTTTTGTGCCAGCGCTCTGTTTGATATAGCTTATCGTCAAAGGTATTACCGATATCCGTTGTCGCGGCAATGGCATTAGTACCACCACCAACGAAGTAGGTATCGGCTTTCCAAAGCCGACTATCAACACTGGTGTAGTCTGGTCCCCCGGAGTTGATCAGGGTGGGGGGGAGTGCAGTCCCGGTGACAGCAACATCAAAGCTGCCTAGAGTGCCACTGGTGACAAAGTTACCACTGGCGTCGCTGACTTGGTTGGCTGCCAACGCGATGGTGTAGGTGCCATCATCTGTCCCATCCCAGTTTCCACCTGGGGCAGCAAACTTGTAAATGGCTTTTAGTGGAGAACCATTACTGTCTGGTTGAATACTGTGTAGAGTGGCTAACTGACTGAACCCATTCGGTCCGGTGACGAGAACATCGCTGCTGTCTACAGTGGTGGAATCAATGACTTGGTTATCGGAGTAGGTGACGCTGAATTGATACTCGGTTCCACCTCGGTAGGTTACATCAGTCGCCTTCAAACTAGCGGTTGGTATGATGGTATCCGGGATGGGATTGGCTAATATCTCAATGGCTGAGAGCTTGGCGTTATTGACCAGAGCATTCAAGTCTAGGTCGAGGACGCCATCGGTGACATTAACATTTGCCAGGGAGGTGATTAAGGCGGTATTCTTCACCCCAGTCACTGATATGATGTCTAAATTATTCAGGAACGGATCACCCTCAACCGCCACATCAAACGCCCGTTGTCCTTCTTGATTAAAGAAAGTTTCGGCAAAGTGCAGGTTTACCGTATAGGTGCCATTGACGATGGGAATGTCGTACCCGAAGGAGCTATGGTAGCGCTCTGTTTTATAGAGGGTATCTTCTACGGTACCATCAATGGCAGCACTGGTTGATGAGGTATTGCCGTTGGTGAAGTGGGTATCGGCGAACCAAAGGTTACCTTGAGTATCTGTATAGTTTCCTCCTCCCACATTGATCCGGATATCTGTTGGTACTGGGGGAGCGGCGTTGACGTTAAAGGTTCCCAGAGAACCGCTAGACACCGCATTGCCACTGGTGTCCATCACTTGGTTAGCTTGCTGAGCGATCGCGTAAGTGCCATTATCCCCCGAATCCCAGGTTCCTCCTGGAGCCAGGAAGCTGTAAGTGGCTTTCATTGGCGTGCCATTACTATCTAGCTTCACGTTATTCAGAGTGGCTAACTGACTGAACCCATTAGGTCCAGTGACGAGCAGGTCATTGCTGTCCACAGTGGACAAGTTAACGGCTTTGTTATCAGAGTAGATGACACTGAATTGGTAACTGGTTCCGCCCTCTTGGGTGACATCAGTCGCACTCAGGCTAGCGGTTGGCACTATCGTATCTGCACTGGGACTCGCTAATACCTCAATCGCTGAAATCTTGGCTTTGTCAACAACACCAGCAAAGTCAATATTCAGGATGCCATCGCTAACGTTTACAGCAGAAAGGGATGTGATTAAGGCTGAATTTTTTGCTCCAGTTACCGAAACAATGTCTAAATTGTCATTGAGTAACTGACCCTCAACGGTGGCATCAAACACCCGTTTTCCGGCTAAATCGAAGTAAACTTCGGCAAAGTGCAGGTTAACGGTATAAGTGCCATTATCGACGGGAATTGCATACCCGAAGTTTTTCCGCCAGCGTTCTGTTTGATAGAGAGTATCTTCGCTAGTACCAGCAATGGGAACATTGAATAAAGAGGTATTTCCGGCGGTAAAATAATTGTCCGCCTGCCAAAGGTTACCTTCACTATCGGTATAGTCTCCTCCCCCCGCATTGATACGTATTGCTGAGGTAGTCACTTGGGTTGCTGATACGGTTGGCTCGTTAGCCGAAGCTGTTGCCAAACTTAAGTCGCTGCTTCTAGCTACTGGCAAGAGCGACTCGTCACTTGCCAAGGTTAAGTCGTTGATTTGGAGTACTGGCAAGAGCGACTCGTCACTTTTACTCTTCTTATTTCCTTTTCCTTTCTTTTCATCCGGAACAATTTCAATACTTGAGAGGCGAGCGGCTTCACCTTTAAGAGATTTGAAATTTAATTCAAGAAACCCATCTTTTACCTTGGCTTTAAAGGTTTGAGTCAGGGCTGTATTAGTTTCTGGTTTATCTTTAACGGCTTGAAGTAGGGTTTCAGCTTCATCAATTTCTAGTTTGTCTTTAAATTTTCCTTTTTTAAGGATGCCGCTAATTTTTTCATCTTCTAATCCCTTAACAGACTCTTCAATTTCCAGGATTTTTATCTTGCCAATGCCTAATTTATTTTTGAGCTTTTCCGCTTTGATGATGGCATCAATTTTATCAACAGCATTTTTCTTCTTAGCCTTTATCTCTTGAATCACATCAACTTCATCAAGAGCAACTAGTTGATTGGCTTTTACCTGAAACTCCCGTTGATCAGCTTCAAGGACATAAGGCGTTTCGACAAAACTTAACCTCACTTCATAGTCACCGTTGGGCAGAGCAAATAAATACTCAAACTCTGCTGCCTGACGCCCCGACTGAAACAGGATTGACTCCTTGGTTCCTGTAACTTTGGGTAATGTTTTAAAGCTTTTCCCGCTTTTACCGCTGGTGAAGTTACTGTCTGCTGCCCAAACCTGACCTTGACTATCGAGATAGTTTTCTGAACCCCCGACGTTAACACGGACTGTCTTGGGGTCGCCCGTGATTGCAGCAAGTTTGGATGCCGAAAACAAACTTTTTAGTTTATCTTTTTCTTTCTTTTCCTTTTCTTGGGCGTCCTCGGACAGACCGTTTCCCTGTTCCGGCTTTTTCGAGGAAATTGTCCCAGTCAAAGCGTCGCCAAATGCACCGACTAAAGGAAGATTGTTTTGTGAAGAATCTTCCGAGTCTAGTTGAGTATCCTCAACAGTAGAATCAGAAGGTATGAGGGTATTCACCACCAAGTCATCTGTCCATTGACTAAGAGACAGGGTTGTGAGAGTCGCCTCCAAATCAACACTAGATGTAGATGCAGCAGGGTTCTCTGCCGTTTGATTTTCAGTTAACCCCAGAGAGGCAGGGTTGGTTTCCGGATCAAGACCTAAAGGAAAAAATTGTTCAGTTGTAGTTGTGAATTCCATCTGACACCCTGTTGTTTACAAGAATTACACTTTGTTAAAAAAAAGATTTACAATCGATTGAGTTGACAATCGATTACTAACCTAGAGTCTAGCCAGAAAATAAATTGCCACAACCTAAATAGGACGGCTATAGCGTTTTCAGATGATTCGTGTAGAGCAAAAGCCCTGAAAGCCTTACTGAGCAAGGGGTGCTTGTTTACATCTCAAATGAAAACGCTATATTCGTTACAATAGTTTATAATTCAGTTAAGATCGGGAATTTTTTTGTCGTGGCGCAAGCCTTGCAAGGATTGCGCCCAAGGCAAGGCATAGTACCTCACTAGATCGGGAAACGCTATATTCGGAGATAAAAAAAGTTAACTATGTTAAGTTTCCTAAAAACTCCCAATCATAAAAATCCTTCGTTGTGGGAAACCCTGTGTCCCTTCGCTTCGCTTATCGGGCAAGCTTTAGACCAGGGAGGAACACGCGGTAGCGGTTTAAGAAGCATACCCCTTTCGGGGTGGAGGGGTATGGTTGCCCCTCCGGTTTTCACCCATTTCTGGGGTAAAGTTAGCCTCGCCAAGGTTATCGGTCGGTAACTGTCCAAAAAGCACTGTTTCAGTGACCTTAAAACTGTTTAACTTTTCGGTTCTAGAGCAGCAAACTGGCTATCGCATCCGCTGGTAGGTCTTTAACACTTGCCGATAACGTAGTGCGCTTAGCACTTAGGCTGGTAAGCACAGCTTTAACTTATTTGGCTAAAGCTCCGTGTATGCGAGACCGGGGTTGCTTACTACACTTTCAGCGATCGCGGAATTCTACAAAACTTAACACAGTGTCGTTTACTTTTATCAGACTACTTATTCTGGCAACAGACAGAATATCGGTTTAAGGCTGGGGGGAACTTCAGCTTAAAGCTAGTTTTTCTTTTGTCGTTTGGATTGTTGCTTCTTAAACAGGGCACCAAATCCTAGCGCCATCGTTGAACCCAGGATGGTTAGGGGTTCGGGAACAGGATCATAGTTAATGTTATCAATTGCACCACTCCCAGGTAGGTCAATTTCAACACGGGTGACTGGGGCGGTAGTGAAACCATCGACAAAGATTGCCGAGTTGTCTCCAGGACCGACAATACCCCCAATCTGTTGAACTAGGGTAGCTCCGTTAAATAAAGACACGATAGTAGACTCTTCCTCATCATCCAAGAGATTAAAGCCCTTAAAGACAACAGGCATCTTAAAATCGAAAGTGATTACGCCCCCAATCTGGGAGTCGTTGGGTATAGCTGAATTGTTATCAAAACTAATGATCAGAGCTTTGCCAAACTGACCGCCAAAGTTCAAATCAGGATCAGCTGAGCAATTTACTCCTGGGCCGCAGTCCGTGTCGAAAATCATCAAGTCACGAGGTTCCCCTGCATTGGGGAAATTTTGGTTGACGTTACGCTGACTAAACACACCCAGAGTAGCATTCTTAGTCATCACCCCAGTGACAACCTCACCATGCTCGAATTCTTCAAAGTCGATGACAGCCGCCTGAGCTGGGTTGGCGTGGATTGCCGTCAAACCCAATACAGCACCTGCCGTCGCGATCGCAAACTTTAATTTATGAGCCATGATTACTCCTTTGTTTATGAAGTGTTTATGAAGGCGATTGATTACCTAACCCTCATACTACCAGTGATGAAAATTTAAAACTCAGCTATACCTCAATCTTCATCAAAACTTGATAAATAGGTAATTGCGCTTCACACAAGCTTTAAAAAACACCCCTTGAAAATAAAGTCCAGTTAAGAAGGCTTAGGCAAGAACTGGTGCAAAAATGACTTGAAACCTAGACAGAGACGGGGTTTTCGATTCAATAGGACTGGCTTTAAAAACTGTAAACCTTGACCAGTAAAGGTTTTTTTCGCTCAGATCAGATTTTTCCCACACCCGATACCCGACACCCGACACCCGACACTCCACACCTGCCCTCACTGAAGCAAGCCCTACCTAATTCCTCAACTTTTTTGTTTAGCACAAAAGCGCTTCCGTTGCGTCCAGCCGAATAACGTTAACAATCCGAATCCCAGCGCACTACTGGGTTCCGGGACAGATGTTGTGGGGTCTGGACTTGAAATCTCTATGCCAGCGTAGCTGAGTTCAACTCCTGATGTATTGGGCGAAAAATCGACGCTGTAACGAACCAACAAAGACTCGACTGGAAACATCCGGGTTTCACTATCAACCTCTCCAGTCATAGAGGCAAGTAAGTTAGTTGAGTTATTGCCATCAAAAATTTCCAATACCGTATTATTTAACGATAAATCAGGAATATATAAGGCTACAGCGTTCATTGATGCCGATGTTTGAATCAGCCAAGAGCAAGTCGAATAGTTTTGGACAAAGGGAAACCCGTTTTGGGAACTTAGAGAACCCGTTAATCCGTTAAAAATTTCCTCTCCTTGGCAGAACGTGGGTTGACTCTCATCAGGTAAAGTAATGTCCTCTAATTTGTTAGCAAAGGAAAGCTGACTCTCAGTAATGTTTGTAGCAGAAATCCAGTTAGTGTCCATCAAGTTAGCGCCGATCAGGTCAGCATCTTGGAGATCTGCCAAAAATAGGGTAGCCCCCATCAAGTCAGCATCCAATAGGTTCGCATTATTCAGCAAAGCCTTGGTTAGATTAGCGCCAATCAAGTTGGCGCCACTCAGATTAGTCCCAATCAGTTGAGCATCAATCAGTTTGGCATCACTCAGATTCGCCTCAGCCAGATTGGCACCACTTAAGTCTGCACCACTGAGGATAGCGCCACTGAGATCAGTACCACTCAAATCAGCATCTCTCAAGTCACAAAATCGGCAATTATTCGTTTTTAGTAGCTGATCCAAATTCTTTTGGTTAAAGGCTTCAGCGGAATTAGTGGTCAGCAAACTTAAGGTTAGTGCTACACCAATACTAAAGCTACTGGTTGCTAGGGTTTGCAGCGTTTTATTCACAAGTGGTTTCCTCTAAATACTACAATCCTATAACTATAGGATATATTTCAATAGTTCTTAAGAGATTTTAAGAAAATTTAATCGATTTTAATCCAAATATCCAGAAACCAGTTTCAGGTATAAGCGTCGATGGCAAAAAATTCATCTTAACTTTACAAAGACGCCGTTTAATTTAAAGATTGAGTAAAGATAACCCGGTCGAGTAGCTGAGCAATCTGCTGGTTGACGGTGTTGAGATTGAAACGTTGACTAGCTTGAATTTGGGCTTGCTGAGCCATGATTGCGGCTCGTTCGGGCTGGTTACGACAGGTGGTGATAATTTGAGCCAGTTGCTGGGAATCACTGGGAGAGAATAGCCATCCCGTTTTCTCAGCTTCAATGAGTTCAATAACACCACCAGCAGCAACAGCAACAATCGGGCGTTCACAGAGCATGGCTTCGACAACAACTCGCCCGAAGGGTTCTGGTGCCGTTGAGGTATGAGCGATTAAGTCACAGGCTTTCATCAGAGGGACGATATCCGAACGAAATCCTAAAAACTGAACTCGTTCTTTGAGTTTTAATTCGGTAACTTGTTGATGTAAATGCTGGACATACTTTTGTTCGCCGAACAGGGCATCACCGACTAAAATGGCGCTCACCTCTGGGGGACATTGAGCCAGGGCTTCCAGTAAAATATGCTGTCCTTTCCAGGGAGACAAACGGCTGAAGTGACCTACAATAAATTGCCCATCTAATCCAAGCTGTTGTCTGATTTGATGGGCATCAGTCGCCCGATTTTTGTACTGTTTGGGTTCAAAGCCGTTATAGACAACTTGTGTCAGTTCTGAGCGTCCTCCTCCTGCAATAAATGCGGCTTGAGTGGCTTGGGAATTGGTAAGAACCAAAGATGCAAAGCGATTCGCTAAGGTTACAGCAATACGACGGTTGGTAACGCTGAAGTGATCGGAAGAAAGGATATCATGCAGGTGATAAACCAAAGGACGATGGCTAAAAAGGCTGACGAATGCACCAACGACCAGCGCTTTTTGGGTGTTAGCGTAAATGAGTTCGTAATCACGGGCTATTTGGGTAACCTTGATGATCAGTGGGACTAGAGAACTCATACTCCCTAAACTTTGAAGAATTCCACTGTCTTTTTTTACTAGAATTGGTTCAGTGGTGAGAACCTGGACAGGAATTTGCTGTTGTTCTAATAACTCCCTGAACGTTCCGTCAGCAAATAAACCCACTAAGCAGTGATTTCGATAGGGTTTTGCCAAATCAGTTAGGCAGAGTTCAGCCCCGCCTAATTTGCCACTCTGGTCTAAAAAGAGGATTTTCATGTTTTTTAAGTAACAGCAAATGTTAAGCCTGCTACGTTTCTACAGAAGAACTTCACGCACCTGCTGGGCAATGTTATGCCAGTTGAAATTGCGGCAAGCATAGTCCTGACAGGCAGTTCGAGAGGGCATCGAAATTTCTCCGGTTAGTAATGCTTGTAATTTTTGGGCGATCGCGTCTTCATCGGCTGAGTCTGTGATCAGTTCAGGGGAGAAAGGCGCTAAAATTTCTGGCATTCCCCCCACGGGCGTACACATAACCGGGGTACCCGATGCCAGAGATTCCAGTACAATTAATCCAAATCCTTCCAGAGACTGACTGGGAATCACGGTCAAGTCGGCGGCTTGATAGGCGATGGGTAAAAGTTCATCGGGTAAATACCCGAGGAATTTAACGTGATTGTTGAGTCCTAATTCTGTGGCTTGTTTTTCTAGAGACTCTCTTAGTGTTCCTTTCCCCGCGATCGCTAACCAGACATCGGGAATCTTAGATATGATTTTTGCCAGGGCACTTAAGAGGATATCAATCCCCATGCGCTGGACAAGGCGACGGGGAGTAAACAAAATTATCCGATCTTGATGCCAGTTGAGCTGTTCTCGCGCCTGTTGACGGGATAAGTTGGGTTGAAAACCATGGGTATCGACACCACCGGGAATGATGTGAATTTTGCTCCAGGGAATTTGATAGTGTTGGTGTAAGAGACGACCAAAGGCTTGACTGAGGACAATGAAGCGATCGCACCGATGATAAACCCGCTGTTCCATCCACTGCTTGACGAATACAGCTAGATTGTTGCTACCTGCTAGAGTACTCTCCATTGCCCAAGGTCCGTGAAAGGTGAAGGTGATCGGTACCTTTTCTGGGAATAGGGATAACAGAGGCAAACTGTAGAGGGCAAAATGCAGGTTTATCGCATCAGGAGGCGGTGCTTGTCTGTTTAAAAATTGGCGGCGGGTTGACCAAAGCCTTTGCCACAGGGGACTATCGGGTTCAGCAAAGTTAGTGAGTTTTAGGGGCGAGTTGGCTGGAGTTGGCGGAAGTCCCACACCGCACAATTCCACCGTATCCTGTCCAGCAGCTAGGTTGTGGGTTAGTTCGTAGACATAGCGATCGAGTCCACCTGGCATTTTGGGTAACCAACCATTACCGACGCAGAGGATATAAGCAGATTTTGCCGTAGGGTTACTCATGGTAATTTGTGCAAGACTCCGGATCAGATTGGGTTCCATTTAACGTTTCAGCAATGTACTGACCCACCACTGTTTCCGAGCATTTGGTTTGCCACCAGTTCAACCCTTGCTGATGTAACCTCTGGATTAAGGATGGGTCGTTGGTCAGCTTTTCCAATACCGCCTCTAGCTCACTCCAATCTTGAATCTGAATCGTCGGCGCTCCATTATAAAACCATCGTGAAGGTAAAGCTTCAGTTACGACAACACAACCATATCTGAGTGCCTCAAAGAAACGATAGGTTTCAAAAGACGTTCCTCTAGGAACCAGACATATTTTAGTATCCATCATTTTTTCGGAATAGCTGCTGGCATCTTGAGCCGTTGTGGCATGGAACCCCCGTGTAATTGACAATTCAAATTTTAAGTGTTGGTATTTATCCGTAAGGGACTCGATTACAGTAAGCATTTTTTGTCGAGACACAATTTTTGGATCTTTTAGCCAATATTTTAATGATTTTCTTTTATATTTTTTTTGCGCTAAACTGCCAGCGAAAAATACATCATAACACCGTTGATGGATATCTTTAATCGGCAATTTCAATTGTTTATAGTAACCGAGAGGAATATCATAAATCGGTGGAACCTTAGCCAGAGGTGAGGGTAAATTTTTAATCACCTGCAATCCATAATTGAACAAACCGGGTAAACGTGCCACCGAGATCAGCATAAATTGACCGAGGGTGAGAACGTTGACATAGGATGGATTAAGCAGGGGATTACATCCCAGACTACGGCGCGTACCGTAGCATTTAAATACAGCGCGTACCTGATGAAAATAGCCAGGGATACGACACCACTCATCCCCTTGGACAACAGCAACCACGTTTTGCCCGTATGATGGCAGCTTAGAGATATCCCAGGTGAGGTAAAAGGTTAAACCCTGTACCTGCAAACTCTCCTCCATCGCCTGAAATACCTTGCCAAAATAGGCACACTCAGGAACGATATGGCGGTCTTCTTGCCAAGGATTCCAAGCAATAGGTTCCCGATTTTTGGAGCAGACATAGTACTGGTTAGAAATCATAATTTTACCAGGGATATCCCAGTTTAGACATTGTTGGTTCCATGATTTCCTTAATCTCTTGGAGTATGTTTGGATCTAATGAATCTTTCCACTTATTCGTTCGAGATGGGTCAGCTGTTGCCATTGCATAATTGATGATCGGCTCAGGAGAATCTAGTTCAGCAAAATGAGCAATTTCATGAATTTTATCCTGCGGTGAACTAACCAAGTCCTCATAGCGTATTTCTAGGTAATTTTCTGGAGGCAACTTTCTGCCTTCAGCAATCGCTATTTCCATTGTTTCAGACCACTGTTTTGCCAGCAAAGCTTCACGAGAATATTGGTTTACCCATTCTTGCCATCCTGGGGGTCTTGCACCCCAGTAGTCTAAGGGGATACCCACCATTCTTTTGAGACGAGACGTGATCCGGGGCAAAAATACCGACCATTCCCAAACTGGGACTTCTTTGAGTCGAGAATAGGCTTCCTTCCAAGGGACATTCTTGGGGCGATTCAATTCTTTTTTTGTCGAATTAATTACGGAACGACCATCCCTGAGTAACATAATAATTTTGGCATCAGGGAAGACCGCCTGTATAAAAGAAATGCGTAGACAATTTCTAGGAGTCTTATCGCAAATTCTTTTTTTGTGATATTTTTCCAGGTATTCAGCGAATCTTTTTTGAATATAACGTTTAATTGGGGGATTCAGATCTTTATCGGTGAGCTGATCATCGGTTTTATGGGTATTGCCCCACATCCAAATATTACTAATTTCTGCCCAGCAGGCGAGGTCAGGATGTTGGTCGAAGGCTTTGCCTAACCACGTTGTTCCTGAACGGGGAGCGCCGAGAATAAAAATAGGTTTTTCAACTGACATTATCAACCTCCAGTTTAGTTTTAAAATAAGCTTATTTCAAGAAATTTATTTTATTTGGCGGCAAGGACTCTTTCAAATTTATTTTACGTTGATGTTGGTGATACTGATGAGCGGCTAGACCGAGTCCTAAAAACCCCCACAGAATTGTACCCGATACGCCCAACATTGGCACATTGATCGGCAGTCTAACCAAGGCACTAACCACAACAGCACGAGCGGCAACGGCAAAGGGATCGAAACCCACTTCAGAACTTTGAAACAAACTAAAAATAAGTAAGCTCATTCCTCCCATATAAAAAATAGTGCCAATCCAACCCAACTGAAAAAGCATCACTAAAATCGAGTTATCCGTCGCTACGCCACCGATTCCCAAACCCACAACACTGGTCAGTGCATCTCCAAATACCATTTTAAAATAAGCCTGTCTATTCTGAAAGCTATTGTCATCCTCAAGACTGGAAAAGGTTTCCAATCGCTCACTGATTTTTTCTGAGAAGGGTTCTAGCGTCGATAACGGAATAACCAGAATTAGAATCGCAAAAAGGGTAATAATTAAACTAATTCGCTGCTTTGGCTTCAGAGAACTAATCAGCGTCAGTAATCCTGCCAACCAACCCAGCCAACTCGAACGGGCAAAGGTGAGCAATAAGCCTGAATAACCAGCGACTGAAGCCAGCACCTTTAAAACTTTTTGTTGATGATTACTTAATAACAGTAGCAAACCTGCTGCCATCGTTGCAGCAAAAGGTTCGGTAGAGTTGAGCGTACTCCACACCCGGAATCCATAAGGTTCTGGACTACCAGCAGTTGTGAATCCTGTATTAATTAACCAAAATCGATCCCACTCCGGTACGATCACATACTGTATGATTCCATACACTCCCATCACCAATACACCCCAGACAAAAACGCGCTGAATATTTTGGCGGTAATCGGGGTAATTTCGCCAATTCAAAAATAAGTGATATCCTAACAAAATAGGTGCTAGCCACTCCAACAAGGCGAGGCAAGCTGCAACGGGAGTCTTTGAAATAAATCCCACGCAAAAGCTATAGAATACACCGACACTCGATAGAACAAAAGGTAAGCTACCTTGGCGATGAGTTTTGGGAAGATTTTGCCAAAGGGTTGTTAGAGTAATTAACGTAACCAGGAAAGGGGCTAACAGAATCGGGCTGGGATTGCTAAAGCCACTCCGATAATCAGCTAAGCGACGGACAAAGGGTGTCAAAAACCACATCCACCAACTAAAACCAATGTAAAGGACTGGATAGCGAAAATATAGGAACAAGCCGACGGCTAAAGCCCCTACTGGAAAAGCAAGGTTGAGTATTTTGCCAGCACCGGCTAAAATGCACAACGCACAGAAAAAGACGAGTGCTAAGATAGCTATCCAAGCGGGCGCGGGTTGCAACTCCAGTCGAAAGCTTGAAGGTAGTGGTCTATCGCTCACTGAATATCTCCCACGTCAAAGTATCTCAAGGTTTTGATTTAACTACGCTTCCAATCCTTGACCCTTGCCATGTTAACCACCCTTGCCACCGTCCTTGCATAGACGCTAACCATTTTTGTCCGGCTAAAGAACCTTGACTGGGTAAAAATCGCAACCATTGCACAAGACCGGGAGACTTTCTAGTTCCTACTAAAGTTGCCCATATTATAAAAATAATCTGTTGTAAATGTGGCAAATGTTCTAACAACGCTAAGGTTTCATTATGGACAGCATTGGTTAATGCAACGGCATTAAATTGATAGCGTTGGTCTTCATCAAAACGCGGTGCTGGATAGTGATTAACGACAACATTGGGATCGTAGATCAGCTTCCAGCCGTTGCGTTTCAATGCCAAGCAAAAGGGAACTTCAAAGTCTACCTGCGCTCCTGTCCCACGCATTCTTTCGTCAAAGCGTAACGCTTTAATTGCATTCCGGCGAAAACTCATATTAACTCCTTTAAAAATATCAACGTCTCGGGCTGCACCGACACCAAGATGATGATTGCCAATTAAGCGTCCGAACCACTGGAGGCGACCAACAACCTGCTTTGTCTCAGTTGTCCATAGTTCACCGTGGTAATAAATCATGTCGCGCCCCCCGACACCGCCAATGCGCTGATCAGACAAAAAATGATTTTCAATCCGTGCCAACCAATCGGTATGGGGAGCCGCATCGTCATCGGTAAAGGCAATGATATCTCCCTGGGCAACCTCAAGACCTGCATTCATTGCAGCTACGACTCCTGGCACCTTTACCTGCACGGTACGCAGCGGCAGAAAGTTAGGGTCAAAGGTTTCAAAGAATTGCCAAGTTTCCGTATCAGTGTTACGGATAATCACCAAGACTTGATTTGCAGGTCGAGTTTGCTTTTGCAGCGCCTCCAGACAGCGTTTTAGGTCTGGCAGACGGCGATATGTTGGTATAGTAACGGTGATAATCATTAATATATTTTTAAATAGTTTTATTAGGATAAATAATCATAAACTATAGATTAATCATAACCCAATGATTTAAATAATTTAATATAACGGTGTGCCATATTCGCCCAACTATGTTGCTCCGCTTTAGTGCGGGCAAATTGACCCATTTTTTTTCTCTTTTCTGGTGTTCTTGTGAGGATTTTTAGGGCTTGGATCAACGCTTGTGTATCATCCGGATCAGATAAAACGATGCCACAATCTGGGGTAACAATTTCTGCACCACCTGCTGTGGCAGCGGTAATCACGGGGAGTCCAGACGCCATAGCTTCGAGCAACACAAGTGTGCAAGCTTCATATCGCGAGGGAAACACAAATAAATCCACAGCGTTCATGATTTCGGCAATATCTGTACGATAGCCGAGAAAATGAACTCGTTGACTTAGATTCAGTTTTTGGGTGAGCTGAGGATAGGGACTTCCGGCTGTACTTCCAGCAACGGCTAGGTGTAACTCAGGAACCTCGACTAAGGCGTGCAGCACCGTATCTAAGTTTTTTCGAGGGGTGCGAATGTCTCCAGCAAAAAACGCCAGGGTAACGCCCTTGGGAAGACCAAGTGGAGTGCGATCGCGCCGTGTCGGACAAAACTCTTGCAAATCAACCCCATTTAAGATCACCTGAATAGACTGGGGTGGGATTCCCATCTCTACCAGTTCCTGCTTAACCTTTTGTGAAACCGCCACAACCACTTTAGCTTGGACAAATGCCTGTTTTTCCCACCCAGCATTTAGCTTCGTGTAAAGCCACTGATAGAACCCATAGAGATCACGACGGATGCGCCAAGTATGCACAGGCGATCGCAGCCAGGAACTGTGGACGAAATGCACGGCGTTAACATCTCCGGGACTACTCGTGATCGCGCCATTAACTTTGACCACATCCAGTTCATCCCGGTGTTTGCTTAACCACTCAGCACTTCGCCAAGAAAAAACTAGATTTCGTAGCAATGCTGTGGGGAATTTCTTGACAGAGATATCAATCCACTGAACCTGACTATTTTGCTGTAAGTCGAGTGCAACCTGACTGGCGATGAGGGTGACATGATCACCGAGACGGATCGCTTCTTTGACCACTTCATAATTAACTCTGCCTTGACCATCGCCTTTATCCACACTATGGGTAACAATACCAAGTTTCATAATAGATTTGTCATTTGTTGATTGTTCATAGTTCATTGTTGATTGTTCATTGATAATCCTCTTCCCCTGCTCCCCCTGCTCCCCCTGCTCCCCCTGCTCCCAGACGTTGCCGGCAACGTCTCTACATAGCTCCCTCTGCTCCCCCTCAGCGATTAAAGAACTATTAGTCTATTTCAGCCAAGCCGACAGGTCTCGCTGTATAAGCGTTTGCAGCTTCTCAATATCCTCTCGATAAACTTCGAGCAACTCCTGACGAATCTCAGGTAAGAGAATAGGTTTAGCTCCTAAATTTTGCTTTTTGACACTCTCGCGAATCGCGAGACGTAATTTCTCGGAAAATAAAGGTTTAAACGCTGATTTGAGCGGATTATCTTTAGTAAACAGGTTCTGTAACCATCTTCGTTTAGGAATCCCTGATACGTTTTCTCTCTTGAAATCTGGAATAAACGTATCGTCTATGGCTAAAAAATTATAGATATCTTGAACAACATTCAAGCTATCTGATGCTAGATCAGCATACAAATATATTCTAATCTGTTCTGGATCAAAGCAATCCAAATATCCTTTGATCTGACTGTAATAAAATCCCACTTGTTTGTAGTGCCATCCGGGTCGAAACCCAGCTTTAATCCGCTTTTCTTCTTCTTGAAGGGCTTGCTGAAACGTCAGAGTTTCAACGCCATCTCGAAACTGATAGAGAAACGCCGAAAACGCTCGCTCTACCGGATTGCGAAGGATGGCAATGAGTTTAGCCTTGGGGATATGGCTTTTAATCCGTTCCGGCGCTTTAGGAATATAGAGATACTCAGTAGACGCTTCCCCAATAGCGATTTCAGTCGAAACCCCTTGAAAGAGTTGACAATATTGTTCTAACGTCAAAGCCGTTCTTCGCCCATTATCTCTCACCCCGTTATTGTAAATGCTATAAAGCTCTGGGGTAAAAAATCGGGGTTCTTTCACTGGACTCATATAAACTTGGGGATGCTGATTTAAGTAGGAATAGAGAGAAGTAGTTCCCGCTTTGGCTGCACCAATAATCAGAAAATTAGGCATTATCATCGTTCATAACCGGGTACAGTGAACACTGATGTTTTGACTTAGCCCTATAAATAACCATAAAGCGCCAGTTCGGACTTAGCAATTTGTTCGGCTGCGGCAATTTCGACGCGATCGCGTCGTTTATAGATGCTGATTGAGCTGGTTCTGGCTTGCTTAAATTTCTGGCGCAACTGATTATTTAGGTTACAGCCAAAATGAGCAACAACGGCTTCTCCATAGTGAATTGGATCACGAGCTAAGTCTTCATATTTCAATAACAAGACCCGGTTACTGGCAATGATATCGGGACTACAAAAGAACTCATGACAGCGACGCACCATTTCTTTCCACATCCAGATAGCTCTTACATAAGGTGTCGCCGCCAGAAATTCTGCTTCTAAACCTTGGTCAACCCACCAGGGAACATAACGGTGATCATATTTACGACCGAGGGGGGCTTCGGCTGTCCGCAAGTTGGTTAGCTTTTCATCCGTCAACACATCGTATTTTCGGATGAGAGAATCGGCACAATCCCGACCATCGCGGTAGATATGGACAATGCGACAATTGGGTAAAGCGTTGTAGGTAAATTCTGGGGCAAAACTGAGAAAAGGCTCTTTATAAATGATCCGTTCGATGACTCGTTTTCGTTGCAACGCCTGAATCAGTTCTGTTGTCCCCATTGACTGAGTTAGCCATCTGTGGATTGCCGAGACTCGTTCTTCGGAGATCGATTCGATAAAATCGATCAAAGAGAACTCAAATCCCGTCAAAAGTGATTGATAAATTTCGGGACAGAGGTCACGATTGATCAGGTGGGGAATGACAATCGGCAGTAAATGCCCAGAAATACATTCTGAATGAGGTAAAGGTTTTAGAGAATCGAGTAAAAAAGTTGTTCCCGATCGGGGACAACCTAAAATGACATTATAGTCCATGTCCATAGCTGACAATATTCCCTCTATTAAGGTATTACTTAAAAAACCACAATATCGGCAAAACTGATATTGGCTTGGTTGGACAAAGTTGCTAGCAATCTTTGGTCACTACCGCCAGCGCCATCGATATCAAAGAAGAGATTACCTGTACTTTGGTCATAGATAAAGCGATCCTCGCTATCTAACGCTGTGGTTCCGAGGACAAACTGTTCTGCGCTAAGAACACCTTTTACTAGATCACCACCCAGCTTTTCCCCCTTGACCTGAATTTCGTCATCCGCCACAGAGAAGTCAGTAATCGTGTCTACTCCATCCGTTGTTCGGAAAAAACGGAATCTATCAGAACCTTCACCTCCGGTAAGCGTGTCATTGCCGAACCCACCAATAAGTAAGTCATTTCCTAAACCACCATTGAGAATATCATCACTAAACCCCCCATTCAGGTTATCATTGCCAGCATCGCCGTTGAGGATGTCCTCACCACCAGCGCCATGAAGCACGTCCCGCTTATCGCCCCCATTTAGGATGTCTTTACCATCTGCTCCCTTGAGGATGTCCCTGCCATTAAAGCCGTTGATGATATCATCACCAGCCGTACCGTTAAGATTATCATCACCAGCCGTACCGTTTATTGTGTTATCTTCTAGAGTCGGTATGAATTCCAGATAATTAAGATTAAAATCTCCATTGATGATATCCAGTTGTAACTGTTGAGAACCAGCCGAAAGATTCAGACCTTCGGCAACTACATTTTGCCAGGACTGCCAGTCGCCTGTTTTGTCAAACTCAAGGGTCGTGGTTTGCCCATCAACTGTGACATTGAAACGGTGAATGCCATGCTTGCCACTGGCGACACGAGCCACTAAATTGTATAGACCGGACTTTGGTACAGTGAAGTTGTAGGTTAGCCATTCTCCAGCGTCAGTCCAGCCAATGTTGTAACCTCCACCTACATCAGATGTGGTTTCAATATCCACTTGATCATTGCGATAAGCACCGCCAAAATTCTTTTTCGTGGTGTCATAATAACTGATACCCTGACCACCAGATGCGTAGTCTTCAGCTTCGATACGGATAGAAGTGTTGCTGAGCGGGTTAATTGTCAGGTTGACCGTGGCGGTATCTGTACTCTGGAGATCATCAACCTGATACACAAATTGATCAGTACCTGTGAAATCTACAGCCGGAGTATAGGTGATAAAATCGTCGCTCAAATCATCAGGGGTATCGTTGTCATCAACTACGGCAGTACCGTTGCTTGGAGGGGTAACGATACTCAGCGACAGTACATCTGCCTCAGCATCGCTATCGTTACTCAACACATCGATATTGACAGGTGTATTTTCATTAGTGGTTACATCGTCATCTATGGCGATTGGAGCCGTATTTGCCCCGCTGTTATCTGCTTCTAAAACTGTAATTAATTGATTCGCCGCAATATTTTCCAGTTGTTGAACAATCCCACTGGGCCAGTGAATTTCTAATAAATCCACTTGGGTATTCTCAGCGAGTCCAAAATGGATACGCTGGTGATTTTGCGCCCACTTATGAATTCCTCCAGATTGTTCACGCAGTTGGGTCACGCCTCCACTGGTCACGAATATTCGTGCCCCTATTCCGTCTCGGTTTGAGACTGTGCCTTCCAGGTCAATTTGAAGCCAGTTATTGCCATTACCTTGGTTGCGGAAAAGCTGGTGGGGACCTTTATCACTGAACAATGGTGTGCCTTCCACAAAACCATTAGTGACGAATAAGTCAAGAAAACCATCGAGATCATAGTCAGCCGCCGTTACTGAGTCACCCAACCCCAACGCCGAACCAGCGGCTCCCCCGGCATTTGACACCGGAATAAATGTGCCATCCCCTTGATTCTCAAGCAGGATATTTTCCCGGTTTAAAGCTGACCCGGTGGCAACAATATAGAGGTCTACATCCATATCGTTGTCAAAATCGCCAGCCGTTACGCTGTTGCCAGCACTATTAATGTTATTGATACCAGCTTCGCTACTGACATCCACTAATCCTTGATCTGTATTGATCAAAAGTCGATCCGATGGGAAAGAAGGATTGGGATTAAAACCAATAGCTGTCAATTCCGAAATCGGCTGAGTCGCTTCAACAAGAATAGCTTCTCGATTGATTGAGTTAAATATTTGCCAACGCTGTAAGCTGGCATCATAGCCAATGTAAACTCCTTGAGCAACACCAGGAGTATGAGGATAAATACCGACTACATTTGGATCATCTGGAGATAAAGTAAATTCACTAAAGTTGTCAACGGGAGTAGGATTAAAGCCATTAGAGCCGATGAAAATTTTATCAGCGGACGCTAAGGCAAATTTAAAAGTAACCTCTCCAGTGGTGTTGAATTGGACACCTTTCTCGTCGCCATTTGATCGAAAAAATACGCTAATATCGTTAGGTGTCACTTGACCCAACTCTGCTTGCGCCCCTCTACCTGTCAAATATAGATCTGGCAGCAGATCACCATTTAAGTCAGCCGAAACGACATCACTACCTGAGAGTAAATGTGTACTTGATAAGAGACTTGACGTTATGTCTGTAAACGGTGTGGAAGTCGTATCGAAAATTGTTTTGTTTTGGGGCAATACGAGATCTAAATTCCCATCTCCTGAAAGATCGGATAAAATACCAAATTTTACAGTCTCTGATTCAAGTCCGGGGACAACAATCGAACCAACATTCTCAAAACCATTACTGGTTTGGCGAAAAACTGTCGTGGGGTCAAGACCATCCGATCTTTTGGTGGAGCCATGGAAAAGGTCAAGCAAACCATCGTTATCGAAATCAAACCAAATAGGACCTTGTGCCTTGGCGCTGGCGTAAGCTAGACCTAATTCTGGCGCCCGATCTCTGAGTACACCTCCCTCATTAACAAATAATAAATTCGGTTCAGTTGTCGGTGAACCAACAAGCTGTAATAAATCCTGGTCTCCATCATTATCAAAATCTACCCATGTTGCTCCATGATGATCAGAGCTTAGTCCTGAACCTGCTGTTAATTCTTCTAGCAAGAAGACGGTAGAGGTAGCATCAGTAAAAGTGCCATCTTTCTGGTTTAGATATAAAATCCCAGGATGATTAAAGTGATTATTAACCCAGATATCGGGAAATTTATCACCATTGAAATCTCCCCAAGCAGCACCGAGCGTTAAACCCTTATAAGAAAATCCTGCTGTGTCCGTAACTTCTTTAAACCTAATGTCATTATCACTATGACTGCTTTCTGTAAAAGTATTTATTGGTGCAGTAATACTATTTTTTTTGGACTCAGTATTACTACTAATTCTATCTATGAGTGACTGATTTAGTAACTGCTCCCCATCATCTATCGCTTGGCTTTGACGCGACTGCGTTTCATAGTTCCAATCATATGATTGGTTCATTAAGTAACATATTTCGCACATAACACTTTCCTATTTTTCGATAACTTCAGTTAATTGTCTTAGTAATTTTTCAGTGCAATATTACAGAATCACAAGTATGTATTACTGCTTTCTTTGAGCTACCAGAAATATTGTTCCTTTACCTTTTGGAAAAAAGGTCGATAAAATTGGTAAAGTAATTCTAGTTAATCCTGGGTTGTTTACTCTGTAATCAAAAGTGTAACTTTTTACCACGTCAAGACCAACAGTGACTAAAAGCCGACGAAGTCTATTAACACCATAATAACTAATGTGTCCCCAGTAATGCTTGTGGGCAAAGTATTCGCTATCATCACCCCAGTAGTTCAGGTCATCATCGCCAAGTAACAGTTTGATGCGGTTAACAATAGATGCCAGATTCGGTGTTGTTAAAATTACTATGCCATCTTCCTTGAGTCGGTCATGTATCGCAGATAGAGAACGCAAAAATGTGTTATGTTCCAGATGCTCCGCTATCTCAGTAAATATGACAACATCATAGAAACCGTCACCATACAGATGTTCTTCCTTGGCAAAATCAGAAAGTTGACAATTAATATTTAATTCATTAAGCATCTCTTTCATGACGGGGGACTGAAGAAAAGGATTATCAGGATTTTCAAACACAACCCATTCTACCTCTAAACGCTGCCGTAAAAAGCTACAAATTGAAAAATTTTGATGACCACTCTGAAGACCCGATGCATTAAGTATTTTTAATTTAGATATTCCACGAGCAGTCGCATAGTCAAGAATTTGCTTAGCTGTATGAGCATGCCTCTTTGCTGCTACTTTTGCATAATTTCGAGATGTTTTTTCGTCTCTACCTGCTATTTTTCGTGGTGAAATATAACATAAATCATAGAGTTCATTTTCTAATGCACTGAGGCTGATTGATGATCCATTCATTTGTAATTGTCCTTTTTCTTGATGATTGATTAGCCAGCTTAATTTAAATGTTGACAACCTGCAATGATTATTGCTTGACTTTTTTTTGAATTTATTTCAACCATTTATTCAAATCTATATGAAGCAATTTTTGAAGCATTAAAATATCTTGATAATAGATGTTGATTAAGTTTTTTCTTATCTCTGGATTTAGAAGTGGTTTAACACTAATATTCTGTTTTTTTATAATACGGTTAATCCTCTGACGTATCTGTTTATTAAAAAACGGTTTAAATGCAGACTTAAGAACGTTGTTTTTAGTGAATACAGCCTGCAGCAGTCTACTTTTAGGAACACCAGATACATTCTCTTTGATTAATTCTGGTGTAAAGTCATCATCGACACCCAGAAACTGATAAATATCCCTTACCACAGCACTTGTGTCAGCTACCAAATCATCATAAAGGTAAATCTTGATCTGATCTCGTTCAAACGCTGCAAAATATTGCTTAATCCAATCGGCATAAAATCCTCGCTGCTTATAATACCAAAGCGGCTGCCATTTCTCTCTGATTCTGCTTTCTTCTGCTTCCAGTCCCTCGGCAAAAGAAAGCGTCTCGTAACCATCCCGAACTAAATGCAGATAACTAGAAAAAGCTCGCTCGGCTGGATCGCGAAGAATAGCGATTAATTTAACCTTAGGAATGTAGTGCTTGATCCGTGCGATCGCCTTCTGACTGTGCAGGTACAATGTAGACGCCTCACCAATCGCTATCTCATTGGTAACACCCTGAAAAAGGCGGCAATAGTCCTCAATCTGAGTCACTGAACGACTATTTATTCCCTGTGCTGGACCTTGAAAATCAAGGGTCTCACCTTCTAAGGCAAAAAATCTCGGTTCCTTAATCGGACTCATGTAAATTTGAGGATGCTGCTTTAAGTAGGAATAAAGCGAACTGGTTCCAGCTTTAGCCGCACCGATAATTAGAAAATTAGGCATGACCATTTTTATTTTCTCCTTAAGCTTTTTCAATGATTAACAACTGATCAATGGGCGGATTTTTAATTTCCTGCAACTCACCCTCCGACCAAACTATCTTTATAGAATCTACTTGAGGACTTTCTCTTAACCCAAAGTACAACCGATAATGTCCCTGAGAAAAGTGCGACCCTTCCGCTTGACCAACGGCTTGAATTTGAACCCCGTCAGACGTAACCACTTCAACATGAGAACCAATGGCTTGGCGATTTTTAGGTGGTCCAATGAGTTGAACTTGCAGCCAATGATTTGTCGCACCGATATTGGAATACAGCTTTACTTGCCAGAATGAGGGTAAAGCGGATTGGGAAAATACTTTTTTGACAAACCGATTCAGGATAGAATCGTGATACCGTGTGGCTAAAAGTAAATCGCGATCGCCATCGTTATCGGCATCAAGCCAAGTGGCGCGGGACTCCAGTAATTCAGGGGATTTCACTTCTAGCATCTGAGTGGCTGTAAATTTGTGGTCTTGACCTTGGCGATATAACCCACCAGGTATTAGATGTAAATCGGTTAAACCGTCGTTATCGTAATCTACCCAGTTAGCCGTCAAAGCTTGAGTTGGGAGTCCGACTTGCTGGGGTTCAACCACTTCATAAGTCCCGCGATTATTGATTAATAAGGCATTGGCGTTGGGTGAGGCAAAAAATACATCTAAATCGCCATCTGCATCATAGTCAGCAACTGTCAATTTATTGCTATCCTCAAATCTCTCAATCACACTTCCGGGATTTGAACCAATTAACTGAGGTTTAAATTGTCCAGAATCATTGACATATAACCAAAACGCTTTTTCATCGACCCAAAATAAATCAATATCTCTATCTCTATCCGCATCTAACCAGGCAAAGATTCCCATGTTAGGAAAATCCAGATTAGTTTGGCTAGCCACGTTCACAAACTTACCATCAGAATCCTGACGGTAAAGCTGATTGGGAAACGTAGCCGTTCGACCAGCCGCTTGATAGCATACCGTGTAAATATCGAGACGATTATCTGCATTAAAATCCACCCAAGCCGTCTGTAAAGCTGGACAGCCATCCTTGACAATTCCTGATTGAGCAGTAATATCTTGAAAAGTTTGGTTACCCGGATCAACTAATAATTCGTCGCTGAACCTCTCCGGAATTTTATCCATTCTCCCCTTGAGACCCCCGCGCACAATAAAAACATCAACCATGCCTTCTGCATCATAGTCTGCCCAAGCCATACCGTGACGGTCTCTTAGATATAGGGAGAATTCGTGGGACTTGGGATTTACAAATTGATTGCCGACAAACACGCTATCTAGAGGAAGTTCATTATCTAGCTGGAACGTGATCGGCAGGCTAACGTTATGAGGTGTAAAGACGAGTTTACTGTCCTTGTTTTCACTTTCAAATTCCAAGGTTGACACAATGGCTCCGGAAGCAATTTTCTCTTCGGTGACATTGACATCAAATTGCTTGTTTTCTTTGATGTTTAGGGGAGAAGATAATTTAATAATTCCTTGAATTGAATTAGTATTTTTATTGTTTTTTATAATTAAGCTTCTGTCTTTCCAGTAAATATATATACCTGGTTTACTAATTTTAGGCTCAGTTCCCGAATATTCCAGACCAGGAAAATCGTAGTCTTGATCCAGTCGCAACGACGATATCCTATTTTTGGTAAATTCTCCATTGCCTTCACCCAGCAAGATTAACTGACCATGATTATGATTAGACGTGAAGATATCTAAATTTTGGTCAGAATTAACATCAACAACGCCTAAGTCAAATAATCTAAACTCATGGGTTCGTAAAGGACGGGAAGTAAACCAGGTTTTATTTTCTGTAGAAAGATTTAATTCTTCATTGGCAGGTTGCCCAACGATATAGTTAATGCCAATCACTAATATAGCCGTACAAATCACTAAAGCTAATGTACGAATAGTCAATAGTGGATATTTAGTCTTTAAACGCTTAATCATTATTAGATGCATTTTTTAGATTCAGCACAAAAAGTTATTCATGTTATCCAGTCAGAAATGTCTCGTTTAATCAGGTCTTGAAGCTTTAAAATATCTTCTTTGTATAGTTTCATCAAGTCTTGGCGCTCCTCTGGCGATAAAATAGGTTTAGCTCCCAAGTTTTGTTTGTCAAAACTTTCAGAAATATCTCGACGGAGCTGTTCCGGAAAAAGCGGTTTTAACGCCGACTTGATCGGGTTGTCTCGATTAAACAGAGAATACAACAGCCTACTTTTAGGAACGCCCGATATATTTTTTCGACTTAAGTCAGGGGTAAATGTATCATCTACACCCAGAAATCTAAAAATATCTTGGACAACAGCCGTTGAGTTTGCCGCCAGATCTTCATAAAGGTAGAGTTTGATCTGCGATCGCTCAAATATATCATAGTAGCGCTTGAGCTGATCATAATAGAATCCTTTTTGCTTATAGTAAAAAAGGGGTGCCCATTTCTGCTGTATCCGGATTGGCTCCTCTCTTAAAGCCTCGGCAAAGGAAAGGGTTTCATAGCCTTCTCGAACTAAGTGGGCAAAACTTGAGAAAGCCCGATCAACGGGATGACGCAGGATGGCGATGAGCTTTACATTGGGGAGGTAGTGCTTTATCTTTGTTGCTGCTTTAGGGCTGTAAAGATAGATCGGGGACGCTTCACCGATCGCAATCTCATCGGACACATCCTGAAACAGTTCGCTGTAGGCAGCAAAACTGGTTCTAGAGGTTCGATTTATTCCTTGATCCGGACCTTGAAAATCAAGAGTTTCCCCCTCTAAGGCAAAGAATTTGGGTTCTTTAACCGGACTCATATAAATTTGCGGGTGTTGTTGGAGATAGTAATAGAGAGAGCTAGTTCCCGCTTTAGCCGCACCGATAATCAAAAAATTAGGAAGTACCATAAAACACCTGATCTCCTATCTGACTTGCCCCAATTCGTGTTGTATTTGGTGATAATTCCAAAGCTTACCCCGCTTCTCCAACAACTCCTGATATCCTCCCTGTTCCACAATCTGCCCTTGCTCAAGCACCACGACTTTATCCGCCCGCATAATCGTCGATAACCGATGAGCGATCGCAATCACGGTTCGTCCCACTGAAAGTTGCTCTAATGACTCCTGAATCAGCCGCTCTGACACCGAGTCTAAGGCACTCGTGGCTTCATCCAGAATCAGAATATCTGGGTTACGCAGCAGAGCTCGCGCGATCGCAATCCGTTGTCGTTGTCCCCCTGATAACCTTACTCCGCGATCGCCTAAACGGGTGTCCAACCCTTCGGGCATTTCGTCGATAAACTCCAAGGCATTGGCTAAACGAGCCGCTTCCCGAATGGCAGTCTCATCGGCTGCTTCTGTGCCGTAAGCAATATTATTGCGAACTGATGTATTAAAAATAAACGTGTCTTGGCTAACAATCGCTAGCCGACGACGTAAAGAATTAATGTCAAATTCCCGCAAATCGATGCCATCCAACAAAACCTTTCCCTGTGTTGGATCATAGAATCGGGGAATTAGATCCGCTAAGGTGGTTTTACCCGCACCAGACGCCCCCACCAAAGCAGTAGTCTTTCCTCGTTCAATGGTTAGCGTAACGTTATGTAATACAAGATTATCCGCCTCATACCCAAAATCGACACCGACAAACTCAATCCCTCGTTGTAAGCCTTGAAACTGAACGGTTCCATCTTTAAAATAGGGTTTATTGTCACTCCTGAGTAACTCTTTGATATTATTCAGTGACCCTTGAAAATCACCAAGTTTTGCTCGAGTTCCATTGAACTGACGCACAATGGGCATTAGGCGAAACAAGACAAATAAGAACGTCAAAAATGAAGCGGGTTGTAGCTGATTATTGGGAATAAACGTCGTAACAGCAAACAGCAACATCCCAATAATAATTGTAATGGACATCCCCTCGGAAAGCGGCCCGACCAAATTACTCGCTTTCACGATTTTAGTCATCGTATTGACAATTTCTGAGCTAGCACCATAAAAACGCCTGCGTTCAAAATCCTGGGTAGCAAAGGCGTGAACCGTGCGAATTCCGCTGATAAATTCAACGGCTGTGGCGACAAACATTCCATTGGCTTTTGACCGTTCAAAGCTGGCTTCTCGTACCCGAGCAATCAATGTTGATACTCCAACGGAAAGCAGCGTAAACAACATCAAGGAAATGATCGTCAGTTGCCAGGATATCAACACCATTGAGATGATATAAGCGACTAGGGTTGAACCCCGAGTAAACAGAAAAGCCATCACCTCAAAAGACTGTTTAATTTGCTCAATCTCAGTCGTTAAACTATTGAGCAGTTCACCCGAACGAGTCTTAGAAAAATATCTCAGACTCAATCCTTGAAGCTGTTCAAACATTTGCTTTCGCAGCCCATCAATGAGATTAATCTGAGCAATCTTACTATAAACCAGTCCTAAGTAGGTCAACCCACATCGCAGCCAAGTAACCAGTAAAATCAGAGCAGAGACCCGATAGAGTCGTTCCCTAGCGGGTGCATTGACAGCTAATACCCAAACATCAAGCCACTCAATTCCCGTTTTAACTGGCTCAGCCTCTGGGCTGGTAAAACTTTGCAAGAAGGAAAGGATAAACCCAACTCCGAATCCTTCAAAAATTGCCGCCAGTAATGTAAACACCACAGCCAGAACAGCAATTCGGCGAAAGTTTTTAAACTCCCGAAATATAAAAGCATTATCCTGCCAAAATTTTGTGGTTTTCAGGAAATTGCGGATTGGGTTAGGAACCTTTAGGGGCATGGGTATTTGATGAACAGCAGGGTTAGACTAGAGTTAGGTTGGGAGCCGCTCGATGCTAGCAAAAACATTCAAGACGACAACAGACGCAGGGTCAAGTTTTTTACGGGTGAATAGTTGCAGCCCGCCTCATCTAGTAAGCGCCAAAACCTGAGAGTACCTTGGGAACTGTTTTCAACAGCAGCATCAGATCCTGCCGCACTGACCAACGACGGAGATAGTCGAGATCCCAATGATTAACTGTTTCTAAATCCAGCAGAGTTGACCTAGCTTCTACCTGCCAACTTCCCGTGATTCCAGGTCGTGCATTCAACCGTCGCCTTCCTTCAGGGCTCAGCCGTACAGCATCATACAAAGCCCAGGGGCGGGGTCCAACTAAGCTGAGTTCACCCCGTACCACATTAACTAATTGGGTTAATTCATCCAAGCTATACTTTCGCATCCAACGCCCTAGAGGGGTCACACGGGGGTCATCTTCGCGCTTGTGTAATCCTGGCATATCACCCATCACTTGATGGTGCTGCTTCTCCGCATCCACCACCATGGTGCGAAACTTGAGAATCCGGAAAAACCTGCCTCGTTTCCCAATCCGCCATTGCTTGAAGAAAATCGGTCCTGGCGAGGACATGCGAACCAAAAATGCTAATAGCAGCAGGATGGGACTCAACACAAGTAATAAAAAAGAAGCAGCAAGTACATCAAGGATACGCTTGAGAAACCAATTTAGGGGACGGCGCTTTCTCGGTAATTCCCGAAGCGAAGGAATTCGCAGAAAGACGGGCTTCCCCGCTTGCTCACAAGCATCCGCCCAACGCTTGAGTTGAGTCTCTCCTAGTTCGTAATCTAAGGAAACGAGTTTGACTGGGGAACGTTTTAAACATTCAGTTAACCGTTGCTCATTCTCAAGTGTACTCAGACAAGGTTGGTTGGCTACATCTGTGCGCCTGACCAGCAATTTATCCTGTCGCCACTTCAGCATACACGAGTGTGGACAACGTTCTGTCTTTTGCTGGTGAGTAAAAGTTGAAGTCTTAAATACAACTTGGGAGTTGATCATGAGTATTTATGAGTAGATGACCCTCTTGGCACTTGCCGACAGAAAAATGTTTTTATTTCGCTCGTATAATAATCTTAATTGAATAAAAACATTTTTGCTTCAGTGTATTGTAAAGATTCGATGAAGCCTCGATGAAAATTCAATGAAGAACATCTGGAATTATAGCCCGTCTCAATGATTCATGAAAACAGATGATACGGAAAACCTTGCCCAGCAAGACTTGCTATTTCAAAACTATTTAACTCATTGAAACGCACTATAGTAACCCTTAGATGCGGGCGAATTAATAAAAGGAATCGGTGTCCTATGTCCGATAGTCCAGCCACTACCCAATAAGCAATAATACCTAGTTAAGCTCTAGTAATTGACTTTTACTCTGCTGAGCATAAGCAACATAACGATTGGTATAACTACTAGCACCATTTGCCACCACACCGATCGCGTTTAAGGGACTGAGCAGATTGGTTGCCTCCATCAATTCTGATTGTGTCACCCGATCTAAGCGGGCAACTAATACCACACCCCGACAAAAGGAAGCCGCTTGCATGGCATCGACAATGCCCAGAACTGGCGGAGTATCAAGTAAAACCAAGTCATAACGCTGTTCAAAGGTTGCCATTAATTGCTTCATTCGTCGAGAACCGAGTAACTTAACCGGATCGGGTGGCGTTGGTCCAGCCGTTAACACCTCAATCTCGACACCGAATAGGGAAAGCTGTTGCGGCTCGAACTCTAGGGTTTGATCAGCAAGTAGGGTTGCCAGTCCTTGATCATTAGACAAGTGAAGCTGTTGGTGCAGTGTTGGACGGCGCAAATCCGCATCAACTAAGAGTACCCGCTGGTGTAAGCGAGCGGCACTAAATGCTAAACCCAATACAAACGTGGACTTCCCCTCACCAGGTAGGGCGGAGGTGACAACCAAAGACTTGAGTATGGCATCAGCATTTAGAAATTGGATATGTTTATAGATCAGATCTAACGATTCCCGCAAGGGCAAAGATTGCAGCATGGGGAGCGTTTCCGGTTCAGGAGTGGGTGACTTACTGAAGGGAAAGTGTATCAGCCGTCCATTGGTACTCAAGCGCGGCAATTGGGGTAAGATACCCAATAAAGGCAGTGCCACCTTTTGCTTCAACTGATCTGAGGTATGCACGGCATCATCTAGCGCTTCCCGTCCAAAAGCAGCCATTCCACCCAAGAAAAACCCAACCACCACAGCCAGCATCAAATCCTGCTTCGTGTTAGGTCCCATTTTCTTGCCCAACTGGGGAGCTTCCACCACTTGCCATTTAAATCCCCCCCTAGCGATTTCAATGCTTAACTCCTGTCGGGCTTCGACGAGTTTTTGCAGGGTATTGCGTTCAACTTGCACTTCGGGTTGCAGGCGTTCGTACTCCGCTATCAGTTGGGGAAAGCGACTGAGTTGCCCTTGGAGTTGCTGCTGAGTTTGTGCCAAACTCTGATCCCTTGCTTCTAGGGCTTCCAGAGATGTTTTGGCTTCCACAAGCTGGCGCGAAAGATTCAAGTCTGTATCTCCCAACTGTCCAGCTTTCTCTAAGCTTTCTGTTGTTTCTACTCGCACTTCTCCTAATACCCGATTGGCTTCTGCTTGCAACAGTTCCTGCTGGCGCTGACGCTGTTGCAGCAGGTTCTGTACACTGGGTTCGGCATCGGTAAATCTCACCCGTTGCTCTGCTAAGGCGAGTTCTGTCTTTTGCAGTTCATCCAGCAGGGTTTGGTAACGGGATGACTCACTTAAGCGGGAAGCGGTGAGTGCCTTTTGGGGAGAACGTGCCAGTTGTTGTTGTAGTTCCTGATAACGCGCCCTTGTTTCTTGTGACTGAGCGTTAATTGCCTCTCGCTCTTGCTTAATCATGTTCAGCCTTTGTGTTACCGTTGTGGCTTGCTGCTGCGGGTCAATCAGGTTCTGGGTTTGGCGAAATTGTTCTAGGGCTTGCTCGGCTTGGCTGACGCTCTGTCGTGCGGTGGGTAACTGGTTATTGATAAACGCTAAACCTTCGGCGATGCGTTGTTGCTGCTGCTGGAGGCTGAACTCCTGATAAACCTTTTGAATCGCTTCTAAGACGTTTTGGGTTTTAACTGGATCATTGCTGGTATAATCCACTTGCACAATCTTGGTCTCTGTTTTCCCCTCCTGCTTCCGGGTAACCGTCAACGATTCCTTAAGCGCTTCCACCTCAAGGTTTGGGTATCGGGAGTGGAGTAAATCCACGGCTTGTTGCAAAAGTTGAGTACTCCGCATCAGGTTTAACTGGGTGGCATAGTCTACTTCTAGATTCGAGTCCTTAACCTGATCTTCAAAAGCCGGTTGTCTATTTTGATTATTTTCTTTAAAATAAGGCTCAACCAATAGCTGCATGGAACTCCGGTAGGTAAGCGTTTTGGTCAGCGACAGAGGAATCGCGATCGCCAAAACCCCACAAAATACACCGAAAAACCAAAAACGCCGACGTAGTAGGATGGCAAACAGTTGCCCGTAACCAAAATCGGTATCTGCTCCCTGGGTACTATTTGATGTCACTGTCACGATTGCTCAACTGGAATGGATAAATGAGAGAGAATGATCCGGTCTAAATCCACCTAAAATGCGGCAAGGGGGCGGACGCTATAACCGCCTCGGTTATATCCAGCGCAGCGAGTACCGCCAAGGGTTTAGCGTCTGGAGAATTGCCGCCAATATTAAAATTGAGCTCTTCTCGAATCATTGTTTTCAGGATTGATATTCATAACCGTCAGCCTTATGAATGGTTTTCAGGTATTTGGGATGCACGTCGAACCCAAGTTTCAATGTTGGCAATTCGACTCTCAAGAGACGGTGGTAGCCATCCGGATTTACGGGTTCTGTTCAAGAAGCGAGGTTGGCGGTAACGGGTTTTCCGGTTGCGACGACCTCTTCTTAAAGACCTACGAGCTAAGAGGGAATCTTTAATTTGTAGACCTCGGTGTGAGATTTCTAAAGTGCTTGTTACACGCCCTGTACAGGATTGAACAACGGCAATTCCAGTAGTTTTGCTTCCTGGGTCAATTTTGATTCGGTGCGGATGTACTGTGGATTCCTCAACCGTTGTGTCTTGCACAATAATAGTAAATGGATAGCGCCTGAAGACTTTAGCTCTCCCTTTGTTCAGAAGTTCTCTTGCCCGTGCTGGGTGGCAGGGGTCAAGAGGATTGAGATTTTTATCTAGAACAAATACTCGCATTACTTTGAGTCACTCATTACTGGTAAAGTTTGCCTCGACGGTGTTAAGACTCGGTACTTTCTAGCAAGCACTGCCTTTTCCGAATGAGCTGTTTAACTTGCTAGTTGTAGAGCAAAGAACTGGCACGCATTCTTTGGTACGAACGTTAACTCTTAGTCTTAACGGCTGCTAGCAAGAGCTAGCCGTCTGGTCAACAGGCTCCTTAAAGCCCACACCATACCCCCTAGGGTTGGTGTGCGGTAGTTGACACACCTGCTCCATCAGTTGTGTCACTTTGCCAAAAAATACAGCTTCTGAGAACTTACTCAGAGCATAATGACGAATCTGGGCATAATCCCATGTTAGTTGATTGAATTCAATTAAGGCGGCATGGATGGCTTCTGGGGTTTGTTTGTTGAAAAATACGCCCGTTTTGCCGGGGATTTGGGTATCGAGTACTCCTCCTGCACCATAAGCAATCACCGGGGTGCCACTGGTGTTGGCTTCAATGGGGACTAATCCATAGTCTTCTAAGGCGGCAATAATCACCCCCCGCGCTTTCGACAGATATTGCTTACGCTCTTTGTCACTCACATAGCCAAGAAATTTAATGTTTCCCAAAGCTTTTGCTTCAAGACGTTCTCTTTCGGGTCCTTCCCCTGCAATCAGTAAAGTCCACCCTAGCCAATTAAAGGCTTCCACGATAATATCGATGCGTTTGTAGCTGATCATGCGGGACGAAACATAGAAATAATCCTCCTTGCGATCGTCAAAGATAAACTTGCTGGTGTTAATTGGATAGTGAATTACTTGTGCGGGTTTCCCATAGATGGTTTGAATGCGCTCAGCCACCGTTGTTGAATTGGCAACATATAGATCAGGTTCCTGAGCGTAGGTTATATCTAACGTTCTGAGCCGATTAAAGATTTTTTTAATCATAGGGTAATAGAGTCGATAATCTTTGTATTCCCGCAGGTAGGTTTGGGTGTCCCAGAGAAATCGGGTAACGTTATGACAAAAACAAATATGGGTAGCGTCAGGATGTTTCCGCACGCCCTTGGCAAAGCTGCTGGTGCTGCTAATGATTAAATCATAATCTTGCAGGTCTAATGCCCGAAACGCTGGATAGTAGAAGGGAGCCAAGAGTCGGAAGTACTTGGTTGCGCCGGGAATGTTTTGCAGTTGCGTGGTGTTTACCAAGCGATCGCCTAACTCAATGGTTTGCTGCGGATCGTATAGTGATGTAAATATGTCTGCTTCTGGGAAGTAGTTACAAAGCAGTTCAAATACCCGCTCTGCCCCTCCTCGTTGGGTCAGATAATCATGCACTAATGCAATTTTCATAAAAACTCTTCCGTTGCGGGAAACTCCGTGTCTTCAGACCGGAGAGGAACGCGCGGTAGCGGTTTAAGAAGCATACCCCCTTTCGGGGTGGAGGGGTATGGTTGCCCCTCCTATTGTCTCCCATTTCTGGGGTAAGGTTAGCCTCGCCAATGTTATCGGTCGGTAACTATCCAAAAAGCACTGTTTCAGTGACCTTAAAACTGTTTAACTTTTCGGTTCTAGAGCAGTAGACGGGCTATCGCATCTACTGGTAGGTCTTTAACTCTTGCCGATAACGTAGTGCGCGTGACACTTAGGCTGGTAAGCATAACCTCAGCTAATTAGCTGAAGCTCCGTGTCTTTAGACCGGGGTTGCTTACGTCTTATAATTCTTCGCACCCTGCATTCAACTATCTCTGTTTACAATTGAATGAAGATACCTAAAGGACGTTGAGACTAGACACCTTATTAATATTATCCTCCTAAAAAATAAATTTGTCAATACAAACCATTAAATAAACTTATAGTCCCCTTTTGGGAAAAGAAGGGGTTAATGGAAACGGTTAGTCAAGCTTTTCAGTCCCATTGGTGTTCACGAACATTTAAATTGACTATGTGATCATGCCAAAGTAGAGTTGACTCAATTGAGCCAAAGAAACATCGTTTTCCGGTTGGGGATTACGTAAGAACGGATGAATCGGGAGTCGCGGTACTCGACGATTGGTTTTGGGTGACGATAAAATCTGCTCAATTTGGTTTAAATAGCCTTGAGCCGTACTCTCCCAAGTATAGTGATTTAATACCAGTTGCTGAGTACGTTGAGAAAAACTCTGCCATTCGGGTTGATTACAGATTAACCGCTCCAATCCTCGCGCCATATCCGCCGGATCATCGGGGTCAATAAAAACGCCATAGTCTTGATTGTCTGTATGCAAGCTTTCCGTAATTCCCCCATTCTGGGTAACGACGACCGGTAATCCAGCAGCGGCGGCTTCTAAGGGGGCTAAACCAAAGGGTTCAAACAGAGAGGGTAGGGCAAATACCGAGCGGCGCTGGGCTAAAAAGCGATAGGTTGCGGCTAGGGCGGGTTGATCGGGGACGCAAAAGGCGCTAATTTTGCCCCATAAGTTATGGTCATTGACAACTTGGCGGATTGGTGATATTACTTTTTGTTCTGTTTGTTCATCCTTCACCTTCTCGTGTAGGGGATTATCTAACCCAGCCGTAATTAGCACCACATTGGCTCGTTCTTGCAAGGTTGGACTGTAAGCAAAAGCTTGGACAAGTCCCAAGAGGTTCTTTTTGGGATCTAATCGACTTGATGCCAAAATCACAGGGAAATCGCGCCGCGACTCAGCAAGATCCCGCGCTAATTTATCTTTAACTAACTGGTATGTAGCATCTTCCTTGGGGGAGCGAACCTCAGCACTAAACATAGCGGGGTCTACTCCCGGTGGAATCACCGCAAAGCGAGCATCATTATGGACATCAACGGCGTCCCGATAAGCCGGATGACTATATTGGTTGAAGCGTTCCTGGCGAGTGTTGGTAATGTTGAGTGCCGAGTGATTCATGCTGAGGCGTTCGACCACTAGGCGGCGTCCAAAGAAGTAATACTCGTTCATTTGTGCCAAATTTTCTGGCGTCACGTTTAATTTGTCCATCTTCTGGGCGCCAAGGGAATGGGCGGTAAATGTGAAGGGTACGCCTGTTTGGTCTTCAATTAATAAACCCGCGAGTCCCCCATCCGCATAGTGGGCGGTCATGATGTCCGGAATTTCCCCCTGTTCTTGATAAAATTTCAGAATATTGGGTACCCAATCTCGAACCAGATGAGTCCAGAGTAACTCTTTGCGTAAAAATTCCTTGGGTCCGGCGGGTAAGCGGACAATCCGGACATTTTCTACACCGGAATAAGCATCAAAGGGTTCTGCAAACCCCTCCCACTCTGGATCGATGATTTGACGGGTGAGAATATCAACCCTGTGTCCCTGCGCCGCGATCGCGAGGGCGACTTGCTTGACGTAAACCAGTTGACCACCAAAATCGGGATGTTCTGTAATATACCTATCATCTGGGTCAAAGTTGCCCTGGGGGTTAAGAAAGCCGATGTACATTGTCTGAATGATGAATAGTGAATGATGGACGCAACGGATGAGTTGACATCAGACAAATGAGGTCTGAATGATGAAAGATAGACGAAATGGATGAGTTGACATCAGACAAAATTCCGCTCAGAACGACTATCGATAACTATAGGACAACGATTATTAAAGTACATTATAAGGTCTAGATAGTATGCAATCCGGACAAATCCGACTCAACAAGGTAACGCAAGAATGGGTGATTTATGCACCTACTCGGCGTAAGCGTCCCCAGGATTTTCAGCAAAAGAGTCGCCAAAAACCATCTTTAGGTATTAAACCCCAAGATTGTCCCTTTTGTCCCGGCAATGAACATAAATCTGAGTCGATTGTTCTGGAGATGCCAAGCCGACACCACAAAGGCTGGCAAACACGGGTCGTACTGAATAAGTTTCCGGCATTAACTCCCAGTGAAGATAGAGCTCGATCTCAGAAAGGGATTTATTTAATGATACCTGGTTATGGTCAACATGAAGTGATTATTGAAAGTCCTGATCACTATCAAGATATTGCCACAATGTCAATTGAGGACGTAGAAACTGTGATTGAGACCTATCACAAGCGCTACGTCTCACTCATGCAAGTCCATAAAAACATGATGGCAATTATTTTTCGCAATCATGGGATGAAAGCGGGTGCATCGTTGAGTCATCCTCATTCTCAAATGATTGTCACAGGTATGGTTCCTCAAAACATCCGTTGGCGAGAACAAGAAGCCCAGCGATACTATGATCAATGGCAACGGTGTGTTTACTGCGATATTTTAGAGTTTGAACGGTATCACGGCAGACGAGTGATTGCCGAAAATGAATCGTTTCTGGCTTTTGTGCCTTTTGCCGCCGATGTACCTTTTGAAATTTGGATTATGCCAAAAGAACATGAGGCAGATTTTGGTAGTATCTCCGCTATAGAAAAAGCACATTTTGCTTTAATTCTCCAAAATGTCCTGACTCGCTTATACAAAAAACTAAATGACCCTGATTATAATTATGTTATTAATACCGCTGCCCGTTATAAAGCCGAAGAACCCCAGGTTCACTGGTATTGCCAAATTAGCCCTCGGCTAACTACCCCAGCCGGATTTGAACTCGGTTCTGGAATTAGTATCAATCCTTCTTTACCCGAAATTGATGCCGATTTTCTAAATTCTTAAGTTTATTTGTCTTATGTCTTATGTCATACTCGCTCCCGAAAAGAAGCAAGCTACGTCATTCGTCATCCGCGATCGCACTAGGGAGCATTTCAGGGACAGTACACAGTACAACATTATGTCCAGGTACTTAGTTTTACAAATTCTCAGACTCTTTCTCGCGCAGTTCTCGAACGGCTTCCAGACTTAATCCCGTTGTTACCGCGATCGCTTCGTCATCCAGTAGGGTGAGTAGCTTTTTAGCAATAGCTCGTTGTTCTTCTTTTTTGCCTTCTTGACGACCTTCTTGACGACCTTCTTGACGACCTTCTTGACGACCTTCTTGACGACCTTCTTGACGACCCAGAGCAACCGCTCCTTGCTGATCATAAATAAACATTTCTCGACGCTCCAAATCTTCTAGTTCTTCGAGGGTTAGGTTGGCTTGATTGGCAATTTCAAAGGCTCGGTGGAGTTCCGGAATATTGTCCATATTTGTGGGAACTTCATCGAGCGATCGCGCTGATTTGATAAAGTAAATCCATTTATCAGTAATCGTTTCTAGTTCTTCAATTTCTTTGGTAAATTTGGGTAATTCAACAAAAATCAGTTCAATATCGTTTTCGGGATAAACATAGCCATCGGATACTTCTCGATAAACGAAGCGGGAGGTAAACTGATGGCGACCAGGGAACATCTCAAAATCAGTCAAGGTTAGAGCAATGACTGGTTTAAGCATTCGGTAGCCTTCTCCTTTTTGCAGTTGAAAGCCATAGGTTTTGGCGGCGTTGAACAAGACTCTCTTCCCAAAGGATTGCACATTCAGCACTTGCATTTCAATGATCACCAGTGTGCCGTTTTTCAGTTGAGCTTTGACATCAAGGTAAGTATCTTTTAATCCCTCAACTTTCGGTAGTAAGTTGGGATTGATGATTTCTAAATCTTCAATGGTAGAGTTGCCGTTATAAATCAAGGCATTGAGAAAACTAATTAAAATGTCTTTGCTTTCAGCGGAACCAAATATTTTCTTGAAGGCGTAATCAGTTTTGGGATTGATAAATCTCATCGTTTTGCTCAAAACATGAGGTTTGAACTATTGATTATACACTAAAAACTTATCTAATCCTTCACAAGTAGGTCGGTAGCAATAAGTTTACCTATATTAAGTTTTGTAAATAGATCTCAAACCCTTACATAAACGCAGCTAGATTCTCAAGGGCAGCGATTTACTCACCGTTAACTGTAATATGTCCCCACCTACTTATTGGCTTGTTCAAAGCTGGCTAGGGCTTCGTCTTCTCGTCCTAAATTTCTTAACGCTAAACCCCGATTATTCCAGGCTTCTGGATAGTCTGGTTTTAATTCTAATGCCTGATCAAAGGAAAGAATGGCTTCGTCTTCTCGTCCTAAATTCCGTAAGGCTAACCCGCGATTGTTCCAGGCTTGGGCATAATCAGATTTTAATTCAATCGCTTGTTCAAAACAAACCATGGCTTCTTCATACCGCCTTAAATTATCCAAGGCTAAGCCGCGATTATTCCAGGTTTCTGGGTTATCTGGCTGATTGTCTAAGGCGTAGCTGAAACTGATTAATGCCTCTTCGTAACGTCCTAACTGGATTAGGGTAACTCCGTGATGATTCCAGGTTTGGGGATCATCAGATTGTAGGGCTAAGGCTTTATCATAACTGTCTAAGGCGTCTTGGTAGCGTCCGACGCTTTCTAGGGCAATCCCTCGATTTGCCCAGGCTTCAGCAAAATTTGGTTGAATGGCTAAGGCTTGATCATAACTCACGATCGCAGCTTCCCAGCGCCCTTCATTTAATAATAGATTGCCTCGATTTACCCAGGCGGGGTACAGTTTCGGTTGGAGTTCTAGGGCGTTATCAAAGGTGGTAATGGCAGCCTCTGGGCGGTCTAAATGCATTAGGATTAATCCTTTATTATACCACGCCTGGAAATAGTTCGGCTTGAGGGTAATTGCCCGATCAAAACTGTTAATCGCTTCCTCTAAGCGTTCCAACTGACACAAAACCGTTCCCCGATGTTTCCAAGCCTCCGGGCGATCAGGGTACGATTCAACCACGCGATCCAAACAGGCGATCGCCTCTTGGGGACGTTCTAACTGCATTAAGGCAGTACCTTGAATATACCAAGCATCTACATAGTCGGGTTGAATTGTCGTCGCTTGCTGACAACTGGCGATCGCGTCTGCTAAATGCCCTAATTGAAATAACATAGAACCCCGATAAAACCAGGCTTGGGCATAGTCGGGTTTCAAGGTTGTCGCTTTATCCAAACAGGCGATCGCAGCGTTGGGTTGTTCTCCCTGCATCAGCGCCATTCCCTGCATGTACCACGCCTCAGCATAATCAGGATTGAAATAGGTAGCATTCTGGCAACTCGAAACCGCTTCCCGATACCGTCCCAAATTATATAACGCACTGCCCCGATTGCCCCAGGCGGCGTAATCATCGGGTTTAAGCTGCAAAGCTTGATCATAAGACGCGATCGCATCCTCTAAACGTCCTAAGCTAAACAGGGCATTACCGCGATGAAACCAGGCTTCTGGGTAATTGGGTCGTAATTCAGTTGCCTTTTCGCAGTTTGTCAAGGCTTCGGCATAGCGAGTTAAATGAAACAGAACCAATCCCCGATTGTTCCAGGCTTCTGGGGCATTTGGTTGTAATGTAACCGCTTTCGCATAACTCGCTAAAGCGTCTTCTAAACGTTCTAGTCGATAAAACGTATTCCCTTGCTGAAACCACACCTCGTAATCATTGGGCTGTAGCGAAACCGCTTGTTGCCAACTGTCTAACGCCTCAGTATAACGGTTTAAATTAAACAGTACCCAACCTTTATTTTTCCAAGCGTCCAGATGATGAGGATTTAAAGTGGTGGATCGGTTAAAGCTAGCCAAAGCCTCCTCTTTCCGTCCCTCATTCATCAACACCAACCCTTGCATATACCAAGCTTGCACGTAATCCGGTTGACAGCTAGTCGCTTGTTTACAACTAGCTAAAGCCTCCTCATACTGTCCCAAGTTATACAGCGTACTTGCCCGATTTCCCCAAGCCACTGCCAAATCAGGATTAAATTGCGTCGCTTGATTATAGCTCACTAAAGCGTCCTCTAGACGTCCTAATTTAAACAGGATATTTCCTTTATTAAACCAGGCTTCTGAGTAATTTGGTTTCAACGTAATCGCCTTCTCATAGTGCGTCAACGCCGCGTCAAACCATCCCAAATGAAACAAAGTATTTCCCCAATGGAACCACACCTCCGGTATCTGGGAGTGTAATTGGGCAGCCTGATCAAAACTCGCGATCGATTCCCCGTAGCGCCCAATTTTAAAGTATTCAATTCCCTGCTGCAACCACTGATTAGCTAAATAGTCATTTGTCATTTGTCATTTGTCATTTGTCATTTGTCGAAAACTGCTTGTACTCTGTCGGGGCGGGTTTAGGGATATCAGGGTGAAAACCTTGCCGTTAGCGGTAAAACTCGCCCCTGCTTCCCCTGCTTCCCCTGCTTCCCCTGCTTCTTCTGCTTCCCCTACTTCCCCTACTTCTTCTGCTTCCCCTACTTCCCATCATCTCATTTTCCAGACACGCCAACTTCTAACGGCGATCGCGAAACAGAAAGATAAAAGCAATCACCACAGCTATCACCCCTGTGCTAATACTTCCCCAAAATACAGTCGTAAAAAAGAAGGGTGTATCTTTAGCTGGGGGCAGTTGTTCGACCAAAACCGTCGCGGCAATACTGCTGACAATCAATCCGATGCCAATTAAAGCGACTGTCGTATTTAACGTGCGATTACTCTTTGTTTGTTCAATACCACTTACGCTACCAATCGTCCGAATCAAATTTTCCATCAATGGCAATCCTGGACGGAATGTCGCGCCATCTGTGGCAACTTGTTGCAGATATTTTTCATTGGCTACTTCACTAAAGTGGTTCAAAAATTTTAAATAGCTGCTTGTTTCTCGTTCTAGCTTTTGAATCCGCTTTTGATAATTTTCTAAATTCCTCTGAATCGTTGTCATATAATACTCTAGGTCATTTAAATTCATGGCATAATCCGATAATGTGGGTAAGGTCTGAATTAAGGTTGATTGAAGTTCTTTTAAATTCAAGCCTTGGGCAGGAATCGGATTTGGCAAGGTACGGACACTGGCAACTAAACTTCTAATCCTATATGACTGAAGTTTTAACTCTTGGGTACGGCAGCGACTTTGCCAGTATGCCCAAATAATTTTATGGCGATAGCTAAATAAGCGGATTAAATCTAAGTGAATATCATACATATTTTGCCGAATTTCTGTAACTTTTTTCCCAGCCGGAAACATACAGATTATCAAATGATAGTTTTCTTGACTAAAAGACGTCCAGTCTTGCTGCCAATTATCGGGAGAATGCCAATATTCAAATACCCTTGCTCCCAACAATCGTCCTTGTTCTCTAAATTCAGGAATCCATTTAGGATTGGGGGTGAGTTGTTCATAACAGTCTTTAGCCAATTGCTTGGGATCTTGATTACTATCAGCAATTTGTACAGACACTAGCCAAGTTTGACCAATTGTGCCTTGCTTAGTAGGGAGCAGTTCCCAAGTATTAAACTGATGATTAATGTGAGAAGCAATAATTTTCTTGAGTTTGCTTAAGGTTTCAATTCGTTGGGTTGCATCATTAGGTTGTTTGGTTTCAGCATCTTTATAGTCCCCTGAACAATTGACTTGCAGGGCGTAAATATCCCCAAGTTGTAGCACCCGATAGTATCCATCTAAGGGAGATTCAAATGCCTTAACCAAGAGTTGAACATAATCAGCTTCTGGATTTTCTAGGGCGGCTAATTTGCTGAGTTGGTCATTGTCTAAGCTGGGATCGATTTTTTGCCAAAACTGTTGGCGGTGTTGATTGAATTCAGGTAGAGATTGACCGAAACTATCGCGCAGATCATACAAGAATAGATCGACGGTAGGGTAGATTAGCTGAGTCGGTTTGTTCATCATTGATGACACGGGGAACAGGGGTGGGGGAGATGGGGGAGATGGGGGAGATGGGGGAGATGGGGTAGGAAGTTAACTCAAAATTCACGCGCCAGGTTTCCTTGAGCCTAGGGTTGGGTTTCCCCATCCCCAGAGGTTGCGGTCTAAAGATAGCAGATTTTTCTCCACAGCCCCTTTAGCCCCACAGCCCCACAGCCCCTTTAGCCCCACAGTTCCCCCGCCCCTGGAGCTAATTCTATGAAGTCGGCAACAGTTTTTACCAAATGTAACGGATTGCAAAGTATAATGAAATCCAGATTACACCGACAAGCACCTAACTAAAGAGTATTACTATCAGATGCGAGTTGCGATCGCTGGAGCGGGTTTAGCTGGACTTTCCTGTGCCAAATATCTCACGGATGCAGGTCACACCCCTATTGTTCTAGAACGTCGGGACGTTCTCGGCGGAAAAGTTGCCGCTTGGCAAGACGAAGATGGGGACTGGTACGAAACCGGATTACATATATTCTTCGGTGCCTATCCCAATATGCTACGGCTGTTTAAGGAGCTAGATATTGAGGAGCGGCTACAGTGGAAAGACCATACCATGATTTTCAATCAGCCAGAGAAACCGGGCACCTACTCTAGGTTTGATTTCCCGGATTTACCGGCGCCGATTAACGGAATTATTGCGATTCTACGGAATAACGATATGCTGACCTGGTCGGAGAAGATCCGGTTTGGCTTGGGTTTGATTCCAGCCATTATCAATGGTCAGAAGTATGTTGAACAGATGGACAACTATTCCTTCTCCGAGTGGTTAGAGCGCCAAAACGTACCGCCACGGGTAGAAAAGGAAGTCTTTATCGCCATGGCGAAAGCCCTTAATTTTATCAACCCTGATGAAATTTCGGCAACCGTGGTATTGACGGCACTGAATCGCTTTCTCCAGGAAAAGAATGGGTCAAAAATGGCATTCCTGGATGGTTCCCCAACGGAGCGCCTCTGTAAACCCCTGGTAGACTATATTACGGCAAGGGGTGGAGACGTGCGATTAAAGGCTCCGGTGAAGGAATTTTTACTCAATCCGGATCAGACGGTACAGGGATTTTTAATTCGGGGTGAAAATGGGGACGAAGTGCTGACGGCGGATGCCTATGTCTCGGCAATGCCTGTAGATCCCTTAAAGTTAATCATGCCTCAATCCTGGCGAAAGATGGAATTTTTCAATAAGCTAGAGGGGTTAGAAGGGGTTCCGGTGATTAACCTACATCTGTGGTTTGACCGGAAATTAACAGATATTGACCATCTCCTGTTTTCGCGATCGCCGCTTTTGTCAGTTTATGCTGACATGAGCAATACCTGTCGGGAATATGCCAACCCTGACCGTTCTATGCTGGAATTAGTCCTCGCCCCTGCTAAAGATTGGATTGGTAAATCCGATCAGGATATTGTTGAGGCGACGTTGGCAGAACTTAAGAAACTCTTCCCCAAGCATTTTGACAATGATACCCCTGCCCAGTTGCTCAAGTATCACATCGTCAAAACCCCACGTTCAGTTTACAAAGCTATTCCGGGACGACAAGCCCATCGCCCCTCCCAAGAAACGCCCATCGCCAATTTTTATCTGACTGGCGATTACACCATGCAACGTTACCTTGCCAGTATGGAGGGTGCCGTACTTTCTGGTAAGCTGACATCGCAGGTGATTGTCAGGCGTCATGAGTCAGGAGAGTTAAGTCAAAGGGTGTTTAAGCAGGTGGACAGTAAAGAGGTTCATGAACCCTGCCCTACTTCGTGAGGACGGGGATTGCCAGAGGGAACCTGGGAGGAAGTCATGAATAGGGCATGAGTTAGTAGGGGCAACACTTCCGAACACTTCCCTAGTTCGGGTTTAAATGTAGGTCTAGGAATCTCGCTTACGCTGGGTGATGCCAGGACACACCCCTACTAATGCCTTAAGGGACGTAAACATTGCACGAGTGGATTATCTCCTATGAATCGTGTTCCAGTAGTTAGCAAAGAAGGAAAACCACTGATGCCTACCAAAGCGTCTAGGGCTAGACGGTGGGTAAAAGAAGGCAAAGCTGTCGGGAAATGGTCAGACCTCGGTGTCTACTACGTTCAGCTCACCGCACCATCGGCAGAGGCAGTGCAACCGATTGCTGTTGGGGTAGACCCCGGTAAATCCTATTCCGGAGTTGGCGTTCAAGATGGAGTTAATTCGGAGATCTAATGGTTTATGCGTGGCTTAAAAATTGGTAGTGTTCGGGGCATCGAACCCCTCACTCCACCCGCTATCCCTCCCCGCCCTACTTCGTGGAGGACGGGGATACCCACGATTTCGTTGTCGGGGCGGGTTGAGAGGAAACTTGCTCATCCTAACTCCACGATCTGTCTTTACACAAAAGCGAAGGTGAAAGCCCTCGTGATTCATCCGAGGGATGAAACCGAGCAGTCCTTAAATAGCCGAGGATTTATGTACAGACGTGCCATGGCACATCTGGAACATGACGTTTGACTTTTATGACTCAATCCAGGATCGACTCCTTAACCCCCAACCGATTGCCTGCAACGAATGCTTCAATTGCCTAAATCTCCGCCCATGAGAAAGCTGGTTCCTGAATCTGAGGCTTATGAAATCTGCCGTCAGATTACAGCCAAATACGCCAAAACGTTTTATCTGGCTACCTTACTTATGCCAGAAGAAAAGCGTCGTGCGATATGGGCAATATATTTCTGGTGTCGGCGAACCGATGAACTGGTGGATGGTCCCCAAGCCCGTTTAACGACGCCGGAAACCTTGGAACGCTGGGAACAGCAGTTAGAATCGGTTTTTGCGGGACAGCCAATCGAGGACGCGGATGTGGCGTTAGTGGATACGTTGCAACGATTCCCGATGGATATTCAACCATTTCGGGATATGATCGCGGGTCAACGGATGGACTTATTCCGCAGCCGTTATGAAACCTTTGAAGAACTTAAGCTGTACTGCTATCGTGTGGCGGGTACGGTGGGGTTAATGACGAGTCCAGTGCTAGGATTTGACTTGGCTTGGAGTCAAACGCCCTGGAATGGTCAATTTGAGACGAATCCAGTAGAGGAAGCGATCGCGTTAGGGATTGCTAAACAGTTGACAAATATCCTGCGCGATGTTGGCGAAGATGCACAAAGAGGTCGAATTTATCTGCCATTAGATGAATTGGCGCTATTTAATTATACCGAAGAGGATTTATTTAAGGGAGTTGTTGACGAGCGCTGGCAGGAACTGATGCGCTTCCAAATTCAACGGGCGCGTAAGTTTTATACTTACGCAGAAAAGGGTATTGGGGCGCTGAGTCGGGATGCGCGTTGGCCCGTCTGGGCGGCTACGATGCTGTATCAGGGGATTTTAGATGTAATTGAGCGTAATAATTATGATGTGTTTACGCAACGGGCTTATGTGTCTAAGGGGCGGAAGTTGCTTTATTTACCAGTCGCTTGGTTAAGAGCGCAGGCGCTTTAAGAAGCATTGGTCATTGGTCATTTGGCTTTTTCGTGAGTTCCTGGTAGGGGCGCAAAGCTTTGCGCCCAAATTCTTAAATTTGTTGCTTTGTTTATCCCTGACTAAATTGATAATTCCACAATCAGTCGGCGTTTCTCAAACAAGCGATTCGCGATCATGAGGTAAGGAACGATAGTAGTCAAACCCGCCCCTACACAAAAAACAAAATATTCCCGCCTTGATTGCGCCAGATACGGTGAAAATTAAGCTACCCTTTTACCTAATCCCGCAACCTATATTCCCGTTGCACCCGCTATGAGTAACCGCCACTGGCTAAAGATTACTGAATACCTTTTCCTCGCTGGTTCAGCCTTGGGAACGGTTATCACCGCCGCAACTCAACAGGCGGTTTACGCCGCCGCACCGATTACGATTACTCTGGGATTGAATCTAGCTAATCGAGGGCGATTCTATCAGAAGACTCATCAACAGACACAAACCGCGATCGCACAACTCCAACAACAAGTTAAAAACTCAGACTCCCTCAGATCCCAGATTGCAAAATTACACGATGCGATCGCACAACTCCAACAACAAGCTACAAACTCAGACTCCCTCAGATCCCAGATTGCAAAATTACACGATGCGATCGCACAATTCCCAATCCCAGAACCGATTAACCCCAATTCTCCCAGGATTCAGTCTACTGTAGAAGTTCAACTGCTTTTACCAGACAACATTTCCCGATGGCAATGTGTCAACACCCTCACCGGAAATTTAGCGCCCATTACCACTCTGACTCTTCATCCAGATGGGCAAATTATCGCCACTAACACGATTAATAATACAATCCAATTGTGGGATATTCACACGGGACAAAAACACCTGATCCTCAAAGGACATTCCCACCCGGTTTTATCCATCGCTTTTAATCCTCACGAACAAACCTTAGCCAGTGGTAGTGCGGATCATACGATTAAGCTGTGGGATACTCGCACGGGACAGCAAAAACGCAGTCTAAAGGGCTATTTTTACTATTTTCTCGCCGTAGCCTTTAGTCCCGATGGCTTAACCTTGGCGAGTGGGGGTGCTGACTGTACTGTTAAGCTTTGGGATGCCAATACTTTAGCCCAAAAACGCATTTTTAAAGGACATGGGGAAAAAGTTCATACCGTAGCCTTTAGTCCCGATGGGCAAATTCTTGCCAGTGGGAGTCGGGATGGCATGATTAAACTCTGGGATATCCGTTCCTCTGTTCGCAACGATACGATCACACTCAACGGACATCAATGTGGGATTTATGCGGTCATATTTAGCCCCGATGGACAATGGCTGGCTAGTGGAAGTGCAGACTGTACAATTAAATTATGGGACATGAGAACTGGACAGGAAAGGTATACCTTAAAAGGACATACTGATGAGGTTCGCTGTCTTGCCTTTAGTCGGGATGGGAACACCTTAATCAGTGGAAGTTGTGACCAAACCCTGAAACTATGGAATCTGGAGGATGGGGGGTTAATTAGCACTTTATCTGAACATGCGGGTGCAGTGACATCAGTGGTTTTCAGTCCCGATGGACAGCAATTGATTAGTGGGAGTAGCGACAAGACAATCAAGATATGGCGTAGGCAACAGGAGTGCGATCGCGCCTGAACTCCAGTCCAGTCATCCTTGCACTGCGATTCAGATTCTATCTGTCAATAAGTTGAGAACATAATACAATATTTTATCGTCCCCTCTTAGTCTATAGCCAACCTCCATAATTGGTAAACTATTTTATTCGCTGTTCCCCATGGTAATCTGTATCTTAAGAAATAAATTAGGTGCTATATATGACTTTCATCAACCCAAAAACAGACTTTGCCTTCAAAAAAATATTCGGCTCTACGGATAGTAAAGACATCCTCATTAGTTTTTTAAATGCGCTTCTATACGAGGGCAATTCCACCATTGAGGACTTAGAAATTATTGATCCGTATTTACCGCCGAGTATTCCTGGTCTAAAAGATACCTTTCTGGACGTTAAGGCAAAAATTACTGGAAATAAAATCGTGATCATTGAAATGCAAGTATTAAATGTCGTCGCCTTTGATAAACGAGTTGTATTCAATGCTGCTAAAACCTTTGCAACTCAACTTAAATCTGGGGAAGGATACTCTAGACTGAATTCTGTCATTGCTTTAACAATTACAGACTTTCAGATGTTTCCCCATCGAAATAAAGTCATTTCCCGATTTACTTTTGCCGACATGGAGGATTTATTCATATATCCTGAACATCCTCTAGAATTGGTTTTTGTAGAATTGCCGAATTTTCAAAAAGATTTAAATGAATTGGAAACATTAACCGATAAATGGATTTATTTCATGAAACAAACGAGCAACTTAGACAGTGTGCCGGAAACAATGGATGAAGTTGCTGCTATTCAGAAAGCGTTTAGAATTGCTAATCAAGCGAACTTAAGTCTGGAAGACTTGGAAACGCTAGAGAAACAGCAAATGTTTCTAGAAGACCAACGTGGCGCTATTTTAAAAGGCATTGAACAAGGTTTAGAACAAGGTTTAGAACAAGGTTTAGAACAAGGTAGACAGCAAGGTTTAGAACAAGGTAGACAGCAAGGTAAACAAGAAGGAGAAATTGGATTAATCTTGCGTTTATTAGAACGTCGTATCGGAGCGATCGCGCCGGAACTGCAAACCCGCCTCCGTCAATTACCCTCTGGGCAATTAGAAGCATTAGCCGATGCTGTCCTGACATTTACTGATTTTACCGATTTAACCACTTGGTTACAAGATAACACCCAGAGTTAAACCAAGAGTGATAGGGGATGTGATCGCTGTCTCTGTCGCCAGAGTGGGGAAGGTTTACTATAGATGCGGTACACTCATGCATTCCTAGAGATAATACCGCCTGGGATTCAAATAACCAATAACCAATAACCAATGACCAATGACAAATTATGAGCTACTGCCTCAATCCTAACTGCCTACAATGCCAGAACCCTAATAATAGTCGATTTTGTCAAAGTTGTGGGTCGAATTTACTCTTGAGAGAGCGTTATCGGGGAATTCAACTAATTGGACAGGGCGGATTTGGTAGAACGTTTTTAGCCGTGGATGAGGATAAACCGTCTAAACCCCATTGTGTCATCAAACAATTTTATCCCCAAGCTCAAGGAACAGATAGTGTCCAGAAAGCGGCAAGTCTTTTTGAGCAAGAAGCGGTGCGTCTTGACGATTTGGGCTATCATTCCCAAATTCCAGAACTGTTTGCCCATTTTAACCAGGATAATCGTCAATATTTGGTACAAGAATATATTCCGGGGTACAATTTAGCTCAAATTTTAGTGGCTCACGGTGCATTTACTGAACAGCAGATTCTAGATTTACTGAATAGTTTGCTACCATTGCTAGATTTTATTCACAGTCATAATGTTATTCATCGGGATATTAAGCCGGAAAATGTAATTTGTCGTTCTTGCTCAAATTTTATGGGCGCCAGGAAAGGACAACTGGTAATTGTAGATTTTGGCGCGGCTAAATTTGCCACGATTACTGCCCTCACTCGCAAAGGAACAATTATTGGTTCCGCTGGCTATGCTGCACCGGAACAGGCGTTGGGTCAAGCGTTTTTTGCTAGTGATTTGTATAGTTTGGGTGTAACTTGTATTCATCTGTTGACTCGACGCCATCCCCTAGAACTCTATTGTGTGAATGAGGGGGATTGGGTGTGGCGAGATTATTTAACCACGTCCATTAGTCCTGAATTAAGTCAAGTTATCGATAAATTGTTGCAACGTCCCATCCGACGACGTTATCAAAAGGCACAAGATGTTTTACAAGATTTAAACCATGATTCAACGACGACATCTCACCGCTATTTTGCCGCACTAAAAACCTTAGCGATACCTGCTATTACTCAACTCATTCCTCCTAAAAATACCTGGAAATGTATTCATACTCTCATCGGTCATTCAAGTTCAGTTTGTTCTGTGGCAATTAGTCCTGATGAACAATGTCTGGCGAGTGGGAGTTTCGATAAAACGGTTAAATTGTGGAATCTTCAGACGGGGGAATTGTTGCATACCCTGACAAAACATACCAAACCTGTGTTGTCGGTGGCGTTTAGTCCTGACGGTAAAATTCTTGCTAGTGCTAGTGTGGATGACACGATTGAATTATGGCAGTGGCGATCAGCGTCTTTAAGCTGCACGATCGCGGATTATTCCGATGCGAGAGTATCGATATGTCTAGCGATGAGTCCCGATGGGAAATTTTTGGCTAGTGGTAGCGATCGCCAAGTGATTAAAGTATGGCAGATTGATACTGGCAATTTACTCTACACCCTCAGTGATTCACGGGGGATTAATTCAGTCACCTTTAGCCCCGATGGGCAATTCCTGGCTAGTGGGAGTAGTGATAATACGGTGAAGTTATGGCGTCTGGATAATAGTGAACTGGTAAACAGGTTTACAGGTCACGAACGGGATGTCAATTCGGTGGCGATTGACCCCCAGGGGAAAATACTCGCCAGTGGTAGCAGTGATACGACGATTAAATTATGGCATTTAGGGAACGGTAAACTCCTCGCTACCCTCAGAGGACATGGGGATTGGGTACGAAGTGTAAGATTTAGTCATAATGGACGAATTCTCGTCAGTGGTAGCGCTGATGCCACAATTAAGTTGTGGGATTTGCACGGTGGTAAGGTGGCGGCGACGTTAGCGGAACATACCAAGGATGTGAATTCTATTGCGTTGAGTCAAGATGGGCAGATGATTATTAGTGGGAGTCGCGATGGCACAATTAAGATTTGGCGGTATCAATAAGATCGTCATTCGTCATTCGTTAGGAAACGGGGAATAAATTCATAATTTATAATTCATATAATTCATAATTTTCATGGATCAGCTTAATCAGTATTATGTAATTTTTGGACTGCAACCGGGTGCGTCTTTAGCAGAGATTAAACAAGCCTATCGGGAATTAGCTAGATGTTGGCATCCGGATCGTTTTCCTGATGATCCGCAACGACAAGCCCAAGGACAAGAAGAACTTAAAAAAATAAATGACGCTTACCAACAGCTTAAGTATTATGCCTCGGTATTACCTCAGCCAGAGGTTAGCCAAGATGTGGATGGAACAACCTATTACCAGTGGGGGATGGAACTGGCAAAGGGCTGTCAATATCAGCAAGCAATTGACTATTTTAGCAAAGCTATCTGGCTGGATTTTGATTTAGTTAAAGCCTATAAATATCGCGGACTGGCTTATTCTCAACTGGGCGAACACCGACAAGCGATCGCGGATCTTAATCAAGCGGCTAGTCTGTATTGGCAACAGCAAGATCTACGAGAGTATCAAGATGTGCTTTTCTGCATTAGCAAGTTGCAAAATGTAGTTTTGCAGCCACTCCAACAGAACTGGCGTTGTGTTCATACCCTCAAAGGTCATACTTACTTTGTCTACGCCGTTGCGATTAGTCCAGACAGGCAAACTATCGTGAGTGGTAGCACAGATGGAACGATTAAACTATGGGATGTGCAAACAGGAAAGGAACAACGCACTCTCAAAGGACATGTCGGTAGGTTTGGCTATGTTCAATCTATTGCAGTTAGTGCCGATGGGCAAACATTGGTGAGTGGGGGAAATGATAAAACGATTAAGATTTGGCAACTCAGTACTGGGAATGAACAGCAAACATTAATCGGACATTCGGGTCTATTTGCTGGGGTTAAGTCGGTAACAATTAGTCCAGATGGTAAGCTACTTGCCAGTGGTAGCGATGATAAAACCATTAAACTTTGGTCTCTGCCGAAAGGACGAGAATTACGCACCTTTAAGGGTCATAATGCTGGAGTCAATGGAGTTGCTATTAGTCCAAATGGCAAGATTCTCGCCAGTTGTAGCACTGATAAAACGATTAAGTTATGGCAGGTGGGAAAGGCGCGGGAACTTCATACGCTTATCGGTCATCATGATGCTGTAAATGGGGTAGCATTTAGTTCCGATGGGCAGATTCTTGCCAGTGGGAGTGCCGATGGAACGATTAAAGTCTGGCAACTCAGTAGTGGGCGGATACTGCGAACTTTGAAAGGGCATCATGATATGGTCAATGCAGTAGCATTTAGTCCTGATGGACAGATTCTTGTCAGTGGTAGCACCGACAAAACGATTAAACTGTGGCAGATTAGAAAAGGGCAGAAACTTCGCACGCTGAAAGGACATACGGCTGCTGTACATACAATTGCAATCAGTTTAGATGGGCAAATTATTGTCAGTGGGAGTGCGGATAAAACAATTAAGATTTGGCGATGCGATTAATGATCAATGACAAACTTGATAACATTGGACAGGTTTATGTTAAAGGAGTTCACACTTTTATTATGTTTCGTCCCAATTTTGTAAAATAAATTGATATTGATAAGTTACCTGCATCCCCCCTGCACCTTGGATATATATCCTCCTTTCGAGGGTGCAATCCCAGGGGAGGGGAACATAGAATCAAGCCAAGAAAATCCAACGATTCAGAAAGGATAAAGGTTATGGTAAATACGATGAAAGCCGCCGTGGTGCATAAATTTGGCGAACCCCTATCGATTGAAGAGGTTCCTATTCCAGAACCCAAAGCCGGACAAGTCTTAATCCGTACCGTTACCTGTGGTGTCTGCCATACTGACTTACATGCGGCTGATGGGGATTGGCCCATAAAGCCTAATTTGCCTTTTATCCCTGGACATGAGGGGGCGGGTTATATCGCCGCTGTGGGTTCTGGCGTAACCTTACACAAAGAAGGCGATCGCGTCGGGGTTCCTTGGCTGCATAGTGCCTGTGGACATTGCGAATATTGCTTCACGGGTTGGGAAACCCTATGTCCTGATCAAGAAAACACAGGGTACTCTGTCAATGGAGGTTATGCGGAGTATATGGTGGCGCCGGCTGACTATATAAGTCCTATCCCCGATGGCGTTGATTTTGCTGATGCTAGTCCCATTCTCTGCGCTGGGGTAACCACCTACAAAGGTTTGAAAGAAACTAATACTAAACCTGGAGAATGGGTGGTGATTTCTGGTATTGGTGGCTTAGGTCACATTGCTGTCCAATATGCCAAAGCTTTGGCACTCCATGTTGTCGCCTTAGACACCAGTGATCAGAAGCTGGAGTTAGCCAAGCAATTGGGGGCAGAACTTACGGTGAATGTGACCAAAGAAGACCCCGCCACGGTGGTACAAGAGAAAATTGGGGGGGCGCATGGTGCTTTAGTCACCGCTGTTTCTACTGCTGCTTTTCGTCAAGCCCTGGGAACGCTACGACGAGGTGGCACTTGTGCTTTAGTTGGGCTACCCCCAGGAGATTTTCCTACACCTATCTTTGAGGTGGTATTAAAACGGATTACTATTCGCGGTTCCATTGTCGGTACGCGCAAAGATATGCAAGAATGCTTACAATTTGCGGCAGAAGGCAAGGTGAAGCCCACTTTAGAGAAGCAGCCGTTAGAGGAGATTAATCATATATTTGAACGTCTCAGAAACGGTGAAGTGAATGGTCGCATCGTGCTGCAAGTTAGCTAATTATTATGACAATTGCATCCTGGGGGGTGGTCAATGCCCAAAATACGCTGATTAATCATGGCACTATTCTCTTTGCGATCGCGTGGGGTGGTGTCTGATTAATGGGATGCGATCGCGAAAATCCTGGCAAGTTTCACCCTAACTCAAAGACATCATCCCGGCGATACAACTCGGATAGTATCATGTCCGGTTGCATCCTCACCGGTGAACCTATCCTATAACTATAACTTTTCGATTTCTCTGTTGAGTTTTAAATTGCTCAAGATAATCGGACTGAAGGCTTAAGTCAGCAACTCCTGGCAAAGCTTGACTTACCGTTGGTTTTGGTTGTAGTATGAGAAAATTAAATCCTGTATATTGGTTTCTTTTTGTTTACTTTTAAGAGCAAAACCCATCAAAGCCCTAAAATAACGTCAATTTTTTTTCCTAACTTGGGAAAAACTGAGAAAATACAAACATATTTCAACACCCAATTTTCATCAACTCATCAGGGGCAGATTTGACAAAAAAAACCTTTTGTGCATCTAATACCAAAACAAGGATCAGAAATGACGGGGTTTCGCGTCGCTTTTGGTCGATTTCTGAACTATCGCGTCACGCCAGTAGTCAACCCAGGATTTTAACGGGCTCCCATCCCTTACTACATACAAACTCCTCATCTCCCCTGATGATGTGCCAAAATTGTTAGAACGGATCAGTTCAACCCTGTAGGAGATTCTTTTGTGGAGTCGCGTTATAATCCCGTCGAGATAGAGGAAAAGTGGCAAACGAGTTGGTCACAACAAAACCTAGACCAAACCCAAGACAAGGCAGATAAGCCCAAATTCTATGCCCTGTCGATGTTCCCCTATCCATCGGGCAACCTGCACATGGGTCACGTCCGTAACTATACGATTACCGATGTCATTGCCCGCAAAAGCCGGATGCAGGGCTATCGAGTCCTCCATCCTATGGGTTGGGATGCCTTTGGGCTACCCGCAGAAAATGCCGCGATTCAACGGGGTGTTCATCCCGCCAAGTGGACGTACCAAAATATTGCTCAGATGCGGTCTGAGTTAAAGCGTCTGGGATTGTCCTACGACTGGAACTGTGAATTGGCGACCTGTGCGCCGGACTATTACAAGTGGACTCAGTGGATTTTCTTGCAGTTTTTCCACGCTGGATTAGCCTATCAGAAAGAAGCCGCTGTCAACTGGGACCCCATTGACCAAACCGTACTGGCAAATGAACAGGTGGATAGTGAGGGACGTTCCTGGCGTTCTGGTGCGAAAGTGGAACGGAAACTCTTACGCCAGTGGTTCCTGAAAATTACCGATTATGCCGAACAATTACTCAACGATTTAGATAAGCTAGAGGGATGGCCCGAACGGGTGAAGTTGATGCAAGCCAACTGGATTGGCAAGTCCATCGGCGCTTATTTAGAGTTTCCCATTATCGGCTTGGATGAAAAAATTGGCGTCTTTACCACTCGCCCAGATACGGTTTATGGCGTGACTTATGTGGTGTTAGCCCCAGAACATCCCTTAACCCCAAAAGTGACCACCCCTGACCGCAAAGCTGCGGTTGACGCCTTTATTAAAGAGGTGACTCAGGAAAGTGAACTGGAACGCACGGCTGAGGATAAGCCGAAACGCGGTATTCCCACTGGGGGTAAGGCGATTAATCCCTTTACTGGGGAAGAAATCCCGATTTGGATTGCCGATTACGTCCTCTATGAATATGGGACAGGGGCGGTGATGGGTGTTCCCGCCCATGATGCGCGAGATTTCCAATTTGCCAGGGAACAGAATTTACCCATTAAGACGGTGATTGTAGAAGCGGATGCGGCTGACCCGAAAGCTGAACCGAAACAGGCCTATACTGAACCCGGTGTGGTGGTGAATTCTGACCTGTTCAATGGGATGGAATCAACAGTCGCCAAAGCAGAAATTGTCAACTACGCCGAACGCCAAGGATGGGGGAAAGCCCGGATACAGTACCGCCTGCGGGATTGGTTAATTTCCCGCCAACGCTATTGGGGCGCACCCATTCCGGTGATTCACTGTCCTGATTGTGGTATTGTCCCGGTTCCGGAGCAGGATTTGCCCGTCCAGTTACCGGAAAATATAGCGATGAGTGGGGGGCGAGTCGCCTCCTTAGCCCAAGTGGAGGGATGGACAGATGTGCCTTGTCCCACCTGCGGTACAGCCGCGAAACGGGAAACGGATACGATGGATACGTTTATTGATTCGTCTTGGTATTTCCTGCGTTATCCTGATGCCAATAATGACCAGCAGGTGTTTGACAAGAGCAAAACCAATGACTGGATGCCCGTAGACCAGTACGTGGGTGGCATTGAACACGCGATTTTGCACCTATTGTACTCCCGTTTCTTCACCAAAGTTCTGCGCGATCGCGGCTTACTCAATTTTGATGAACCGTTCCAGCGTCTGTTGACTCAGGGGATGGTGCAGGGGTTAACCTATATGAACCCCAGAACCGGGAAATGGATTCCCTCAGTTGAGGTCAACCCCAGTGACCCCAAAGACCCAGAAACCGGGGAAACCCTGGAGGTGTCCTACAAAACCATGTCCAAATCCAAATACAACGGTGTCGCACCTAAAGAAGTCATTAACAAATATGGTGCCGATACCGCCCGCATGTTTATCCTGTTTAAAGCCCCCCCAGAAAAAGACCTGGAATGGGATGATGCAGATGTGGAAGGACAATTCCGTTTCCTCAACCGAGTTTGGCGTTTGGTGGAGGAGTTTGTGGCAAAAGGAACCAACCGTTCCACTACCACTCCCCCTGAGTTAAGTAAACCGGAAAAAGACCTGCGACGGGCAGTTCACACGGCGATTAAAGAAGTCACCGATGATTTAGACGGGGAGTATCAATTTAATACAGCGGTTTCTGAGTTAATGAAACTCAGCAACGCCCTCGGTGATGCTAAGTGCAAAGACTCCCCCGTTTACGCCGAAGGAATCGAGACACTGATTCTATTATTAGCCCCTTTTGCCCCCCATATTGCTGAAGAGTTATGGCATGGAATTGGTCATACAGATTCAGTACACCTACAACCTTGGAGTACCTTTGAACCAGAAGCATTAGTCGCCGATGAGATTACCCTGGTGATTCAAATCATGGGTAAAACTCGTGGCACAATTCAGGTTCCTGCTGATTCCGATAAATCAGCCTTGGAACAGTACGCCAGGGAGTCAGAGGTTGCCCAGCGTTATATCACAGGTAAGACGGTGAAAAAGGTGATTGTTGTACCTGGAAAGCTGGTTAATTTTGTGGTGACAGGTTGATATCAAGGTAGGGAGATAGAATCATGTAGAGACGTGTCATGGCGCGTCTATGTGTAGGGGCGGGTTTACGCGCCAAACTTTCCCCAAAATATAGCGTGGGTTATAAAAACAATTGAAACAATTGTAGGGGCGACCCGCCGTACCCAATTAACACCACCTAACCCTTAATTTGATCGGGTCGCCCTGTATAAGGTATCGTCAATTAAAGGTAAAAATGGTGCAACCCTCCCCATCCAATTAACACAACCCAACCCTTAATTTAATCGGGTTGCCCCCACCCGGTATCAGTAATCATCAAACACCGCATTTAGACAGGGGCGAGTCGATATAGGTTAATTCTCGCACCGAACATTGATGCAGCGACTCGCCCCTACAGCCCCGACAACCCCGACAACCGCTAAACTATCAAAAATGATTTCTAAATTACGAATCACGGCATCTTGCATCATTTTATTGGTAAAAAATGCTTGTTTACCTTCATGGGTGTCATTCTTCAACTCCCCATAGAACCTGTTGGGTTTCGCTTACGCTCTACCCAACCTACATTTGACGTGCGCCCGATTTTATGGTAATATCTATATCACGATTTGATATGTACCACGCTAGTAGGAAGCGATACAAGCGTTGATGGCGAAGACAGCGCAACTACGAACTTAGCTGTTGAAAGAAATCGACTCGCCTGCGGCGGGAATAGGGAAAAGAGAATAGGGAACAGGACAAAAGGGCAAAAGTGTCAAGTGCTAAAGAGTCCACGCCGCACCACAGACAACCCGAAACCCGAGGTTGTAGTACCCGTTGTCTGGGGCCTTCCTGCCGCGATCGGCACAACGACAGAACCTGGGATTGTTGAGCCACGAACCACCGCGCAACAGCCGATAATGATTCTCATTGTCATCAATGATCCAAGCTTGACCCTTTGACGGCGCACCTTCATAGCTATCATGCCACTGGTCAAGACACCATTCCCACACATTTCCATGCATATCGTACAAGCCAAAGGCATTCGCTACTTGAAAACTCCCGACTGGAGTAGTTTCCCTACGACGTTTGCCCTTAGAACCTGCAGCATAAGTATAGTTACCGTTATAGTTAGCTAAATCGGTTGTAATCGTCTCGCCAAAATGAAACGGCGTTGTCATTCCAGCACGACAGGCATATTCCCATTCCGCCTCACTAGGCAGTCGGTATTTCCAACCTGTGTACTGGGACAATCGCGCACAAAACTCCACACAATCGTACCATGATACCCGCTCTACAGGGTGGTTTTTTCCTTTAAAGCCAGAAGGATCAGGCTCAAGTTCTCGCTCAACTTTGGGAAAATGAGCCACGGCTTGCCATTGCGCCTGAGTGATGGGGTATTTCCCTAGGAAGAAGGGTTTAATCGTCACCCAATGCTGAGGACTTTCGTTATTATCGCGTTCGTCCTCAGTCTCTGGCGAACCCATTTGGAATGTACCACCCGGAATCGCCACCATTTCCAGAGGGACATCGCCAAGGGTTTCAATGTAATGGTACGCCTGCTGGGGGCGACGATTCAGCGTTAGTTTTCTTTCCTTCCCCAACACCCCCGGTTTAACCTCTACCGTCACCACTTGAAAGTTAAATGCCGACACGGGTAGGGTTTTTGCTGTTTTTGCCGGCTGAACAGTAGCTGAACTCTCAACGGATGGAGATGTCACCGACAAGATAATTGGCGGTTCAAACGTTAATAACGCCAACCACGCTTCGATTGATTGGGGGCGGTTTTTGGCTTCTAATGCCATTCCCGATAAAATAGCCTGGTTTGTGGCATCACTTAACCCAGAAATAAGCTGTTGCGGTGGTATTAATTCGGCATCATCTAACTTGCGAGAAAAGGAATCCATCGGACGTTGACCTGTCACCGCATAATATAAGGATGCCGCTAAGGTATACACATCAACCGTAATCTTACGACTTCCCCGCACCATCTGTTCATAGGGGGCAAATCCCCGATTCCCAGCTTTATCCGTGGTTGTACTCGTGGTGGGGATTAATCCCTTGGCAATGCCAAAATCAATTAATACCGCTTTTTCCGGATTCCGCACCATAATATTCAGGGGTGTCACATCCCGATGCACCAATCCCGCTTGATGCACCACACGCAGCGCATCCCCAATCTGGCGAATATATCGCACCGCTTGGGCTTCTGACAACGCGCCTTGGTTCTGCACATATTTCCATAAACTCTCCCCAGGGACATAATCCATCACCAGACAGTGAATCCCCACCTCTTCAAACAAATCCGTCACCCGGACAATATGGGGATGGGGGTCATGACAAATTTTAGCGACTATCTGTCCTTCTTTAATAAAGCGGTTCAGATATTTTGGATAATCGGGGTCATTTATCAAACGGGCGTTGGGCGTTTTAATCACAAAATCCTGGTCGAGGCACTGATGATGGACTTTGTAGGTGATTCCGAATCCGCCCTCTCCCAGGACACAATCCACCACAAAGGGGCGCTTTTTTAACGGGTGTCCCGGTGTCCATGCCATACGTCCTTGGTTCCTCTTCCTGATACCCTGAGCGAAGTCGAAGGGTTGCGTCATTCAGATTATAGCTTTTCAGTCTGATGCAGATGTGGCAGTTTCAGGTCAAAAATTGTGCCACAATGCTGAAAGACAAGTGCTATACCAACCATGAAATCGAGTCGATTTTCTCTGTACTGGCTTTGTAGTTCTGTTTTTTGGCTGAGTGTCTTTTATTCAGCACCCGCCAATACTGAAGGGGTGACACCTGCTAATGATGGAACCGGAACCCAAGTCATTCAAACGGGAAATCAGTGCGAATGCTCAACTGAATGTTCCGGCTGATTTTACCGCAACAACGGCTACGGGAATTGGGTTTGGAGAAACGCTTTGGTTTAATGCTTGGGGTGACAATTATTACCAGAGTTTGATGGGTACACCCAATCTTTTTACGTTTGAATTATCACAACCGGGGGCAATTGTCAACGCTGGAAATTTAGCTGTAACTGAGGGGAATTTAATCTTACTGGGGAATCCTGTGATTAATACGGGGAACCTAATAGCCTCCGGTGGACAGATTGCGATCGCGTCAATACCGGGACAGAATCGAGTTAGAATTAGTCAACCTGGACATGTCCTGAGTTTGGAACTTGAACCCCTCACTGATAGTTCAGGACAACTCCTCCCCATTACTCCCCTGGATTTAGCCGCATTGCTGACGGGTTCAGGGGAGGGAATGGAAACCGGGTTAGCGGTTCAAGCCGATGGTACTGTTGCTTTAAGTGATTCTGATTCTGCAATTCCCACTCAGGGGACAACGATTGTCTCTGGAACCCTGGATGTATCTGCTGATGCGCCAACCACGAATCATCAATCAATCACGATAATCGGCGATCAAATTGGACTCTTCGGTGCAGACATTAACGCCTCTGGGATGAATGGCGGGGGTCAGGTGCGAATTGGTGGGGATGTTCAGGGTCAAGGAATGATACCCAATGCAACTCACACGTTCATTAGTCATGATTCCCTAATTCGGGCTGATGCAGGTATTGCAGGGGATGGCGGTGAGGTGATTGTCTGGGCGGATGATACCACTATATTTTATGGCAATATCAGCGCCCGTGGCGGTGTTAATCCTGGGGATGGCGGCTTTGTGGAGGTATCTGGGAAGAATAATCTGGCATTTTCGGGAGTTGTGAATGTTGGTGCTACCAATGGCGTGAATGGCACGCTACTCCTTGATCCCACTAATATTACAATTGTGGCGACTGGTGCAAACGATAACCAACTTAATCCCAATGTTCCCAATGTCGGTGATCCCGCTGGGACGATTTTCGCCAGTGATGGGGGTGCAGTAGACTTTACCCTATCCAGTGCCATCCTGGAAAATCAAATCGAAAACTTAAGCTTTATTCTCGACGCCGGGTTGCGCCATATTCCCCTAGCGGCGTTACATGACGGCAATGACTTTATTATTAAACGGTATAGTGTTGGCTTAATGCCCAGTATCAGCCTCACGGATACCCGTTACCAAGATATCACCACCCTAAAAGTTCTGGCAATGGGGGCGAGTGAGTTTACCGAACTCGATCCTACGAAGCTGCTCAAGTATTTCCATGCCCGCCGCACTAGGGGTGCCAAGCCTTTATCCGTGTCAACTTAAGCTATAGCCCTTGGTGAGCAGAAAGAATATTTTTGAAAATATCCTCCCATTTTAACACCAAACTGAGTTTAAGGGGTAGTATTCCCCCGACATTTCATATAAAAATCACCCAACCCTTGACAATTAAAAATCTTTGTAAAGAAGTGGATTGACTTCTAGAAAATTTGCTGATTTAATATCGATGGAGTTAGGATATAGATAGACAGTTAGAGAGAGCGGTAAACGTCCAAGCTAAATAAACCGCAAGGAATAGATTTAGTGAGGATAAACCTTACTGTTCCTCCTCTATATCCATGAATTTAGTCAAGAGCCTGAGGTAAAAATAAAACACTACGGTTTTTTTAGCAGCAACACAAATACCTTAGAGTTTTGACCAAAATTTACGAAAAATAAAGGATCAGAGCTACGTCTAAAGTCGAAAAGTTTACACAAGAAACGAGGTAAATAATGCATACAGTTGGGACATTTGCACCTAACACGTCTACGCAACAGCAAGAGACAGCCAGTGTTTTATGCGAACAATGGCAGGATTTTACTCCCGGTAAATGGACGAATGAAATTAATGTCCGGGATTTTATCCAAAAGAATTATACCCCCTATAAACAAGACGACTCCTTCCTGGCAGGAGCAACTGAACGGACTAAAATACTCTGGCAAAAAGTCTGCGATTTGATGCAGCAAGAGCGGGAAAAAGGTATTTTAGATGTCGATACCAAAGTTCCCACAAGTATCACCGCCCATGCACCAGGTTATATTGACCAAGACCTAGAACAAATTGTCGGCGTACAAACCGATAAACCTCTGAAACGGGCAATTATGCCCTTGGGTGGTATCCGAGTTGTCAAGAAATCCTTAGAAGCTTACGGCTATCAACTTGATCCCCAAACGGAAGAGATTTTCACCAAATATCGCAAAACCCATAACGATGGGGTGTTTGATGCCTACACCCGGGAAATGCGGACGGCGCGGCGATCGGGTATTATCACGGGGTTACCAGATGCCTATGGTCGGGGTCGGATTATTGGCGACTATCGCCGGGTTGCATTGTATGGGATCACTCGTTTAATTGCTGATAAAAAACAGCAGCAAGATTCCCTGGAATTCGATGCGATAGACGAGTCGGTTATCCAGCAACGGGAAGAAATTGCTGAACAAATCCGGGCGCTAAAAGAACTGCAAGAAATGGCAGCTAGCTATGGCTATGATATTAGCCGTCCGGCGGCAAATGCCCACGAAGCGGTGCAGTGGACATACTTTGGCTATCTGGGTGCGGTGAAGGAACAAAATGGTGCCGCGATGTCCTTAGGACGAGTGTCTACGTTCCTGGATATTTACGTTGAACATGATTTAAATAACGGCACTCTCAACGAATCCGAGGCACAGGAATTAATTGACCATTTCGTGATGAAACTGCGGATGGTGCGCTTCCTGCGGGCACCGGCTTATAATGAACTGTTCTCCGGTGACCCGGTTTGGGTAACCGAAGCCATTGGCGGAATGGGTGAAGATGGTCGTCCGTTGGTGACGAAGACGAGTTTCCGTTTCTTGCATACTCTCAATAACCTAGGTCCTGCACCGGAACCGAATTTGACCGTCCTGTGGTCAGAACGGTTACCGATTAACTTTAAGCGGTTCTGCGCCAAGGTATCGGTGGAAACCAGTTCGATTCAGTACGAGAACGATGACCTGATGCGATCGCACTATGGTGATGATTATGGCATTGCCTGCTGTGTATCGGGAATGCCCATTGGCAAACAGATGCAGTTCTTTGGTGCACGAGTCAACTTGGCTAAAGCCCTACTCTATGCCATTAATGGTGGTAAAGATGAAAAAGCTGGCGATCAAGTAGGTCCAGAACTAGCACCAGTTACCTCGGATTACCTAGATTATGATGAGGTGACGGGGAAATTTGACCAAATGATGGAGTGGTTGGCGAAACTCTACGTCAATACCCTGAATGTGATCCACTATATGCACGATAAATATTGTTATGAGCGTTTGGAAATGGCGCTGCATGACCGGGATGTTTATCGGACGATGGCTTGTGGGATTGCGGGATTGTCGGTGGTTGGCGATGCGTTATCGGCGATTAAATATGCCAAGGTGAAAGTCATTCGCAATGACCAGGGTCTAGCCGTAGACTATGAAGTGGAAGGAGATTATCCTAAATTTGGCAATAACGATGATCAGGTGGATGAAATTACTGCCAACCTGGTGAAAGCGTTTATGGATAAAGTCCGCAAGAACAAGACCTATCGCGGTGCTGTTCCTACCCAATCGATTCTCACGATTACCTCAAATGTGGTCTACGGGAAGAAAACCGGCAGTACTCCTGATGGTCGCAAAGCTGGGGAACCCTTTGCCCCGGGTGCGAACCCAATGCATGGTCGTGATAGCAATGGCGCGATCGCAGCTTTAGCTTCAGTGGCGAAACTTCCCTATGAACATGCCCAAGATGGGATTTCTTATACGTTCTCCATTGTGCCGCAAGCATTGGGTAAGACGGATGATGCGAAGGTGAATAACTTGGTGGGAATGCTAGATGGGTATTTCCATGATGAGGGTCATCATATCAATGTCAATGTCTTCAATCGCGATACCCTGCTTGATGCGATGGATCATCCGGAAAAATACCCGCAGTTAACGATTCGGGTATCGGGTTATGCGGTGAACTTTATTAAATTAACCCGCGAACAGCAACTGGATGTGATTAACCGCACGTTCCACGAACGGATTTAGGCGGAGTTGTTTTTACCTGATCAGGTAGACAAGTCCGTTTTTCTGGGGGGCTAGCCCCCCAGACCCCCCAGTGGGGACGTTGCGCCCCCCCCACCCCCCCGCCGCAACGCTTCGCTATTGTTTGACCATACCTTAATCCATTCAACTTTCAGTCAGGGCGGGTTTTGCACAAACGATATCATCGATAACCATAAGAAGGTTCCTAAACCCGCCTCTATTTTCCTCAAAACTCAAAAATCGAACTATGGTAACGCAATCATCAATTTCTCAATCCCCAATCACCACTCCCCAATCCGCAGTAAAAGGACGCATTCATTCCATAGAAAGCTGCGGTACAGTCGATGGTCCGGGTATCCGCTTTGTTATTTTTACCCAAGGCTGTCCGCTGCGCTGTCTTTATTGTCACAATCCGGATAGCCGCTGTATCCGTGAAGGTCAGGAGGTTACTGTTGATGAACTAATGACCCAGATACAAAAGTATCGTTCTTATATGCGCTTTTCCGGCGGCGGTGTTACCATCTCAGGGGGTGAACCCTTGATGCAACCGGAGTTTGTCCGCGAAATTTACCGACGCTGCCAAGATTTGGGGATTCATACTGCCCTGGATACATCCGGTTATGTCAATTTGGATCTCGTCAAACCTGTGCTGGATCATGTAGATTTGGTCTTGTTGGACATCAAGTCCTTTGATCCCAAAATTTATTTTAAGATTACCAACGTTTCCCTAGAACCCACACTCGCATTTGCCCAGTATTTGAGTGAGATTAAAAAGCCAACCTGGATTCGCTTTGTCTTAGTCCCCAACTTATCCGATAACTTAGAGAGTATTGAGGGATTAGCCCGCTTTGTCTCGACCTTAGGCAATGTGGAAAAAGTAGAAGTTCTCCCTTTTCACAAAATGGGAGAATATAAATGGGAGCAGTTGGGGTACGACTATCAGCTCAAAAACACGCCAACGCCCTCGCCCCAACAGGTGCAGCAGGTGATGGAAATCTTCCAAAGACAGGGGCTGAACGTGCAGTAAAATTGAGGTGTAAAATATGGACGGGAAAGAAAATCTCTATTTATGTATGGGTTCGGCGTGCCATCAACTGGGTGTTTATGAAGTATTACCCAAAATTCAGGAGTTGATTAGCACATACAATTTGGGGGATAAAGTTGAATTAAAGGGTTCCTTTTGCCTAGAAACCTGTAGCGCTGGTATTGTGATGAAATTCAAGGATAAATTTTTTGTCAATATCAATGCTAACAATGTCGAGCAAAAGTTTAAACAAGAGATTTTGCCTTGTCTTCAATGATACAGCATCTTGAACAATAAATAATATGGCAAGTAACGATAAAAGTTTGTGGGAACTACTGTGGCAGTATGATCCCAATGGCTTAATTGTCGTGGATAAAAATATGACAATTAAGCTGGTCAATCCCGCCTTTTGCAAAATGTTTAAGGTGGAGCAGGAGGCGGCTGTTGGTCAGTCCGCCTCCCAAATTTTAACAGATGTCAGTGATTTTCAACGGGTCTGGGATAATAATGAGGTGATTCAGGGGAAGGAAAAAGAGTACGCAAATCACCAACTTTATGTCAGAGAAGTTATTTTTCCGATTAAAGAGGAAAATATAATTGCAGCTATTTTTGTGAATATGAGTTATGAGTTACAGCGGAAGCGAGAATTGATAAAAGTTAAGCGGGAAACGGTGGAGAAGGTTAATGAGGTGGTGGATAATCAAATGAAAGTTGTACAAGAAATTGCTGGAATATTGGGAGAAACGACGGCAACGACGAAGGTGAGTCTATTGAAAATTATTCAAATGGTGGAACAGGAGATGGGGTAGAAGATAAGTAGAGTCGCTGAATAAGTCTTGCGGTGGGGTTGTAGAGACGTAGCATGCTACGTCTGGGAGCAGTAGTTTCACTAGAGAATAGCTTATGAGCAGTGATAACTTTCTGGATATCTATGATTTGAGCTTAAATAAAAAGGGAGAGGAACTGTGTGGCGACAAGGTTAAGTTTATCAAGACGAAGGATAAGAGCACAATTGTTTTATCCGATGGGTTGGGAAGTGGTGTCAAAGCAAACATTCTGGCAACACTGACGACGGAAATCTTGATCACCATGTTGAATGCTGACCTGTCCCTAACTGAGGTGATCAAAACGGTAATTGGTACTTTACCAATTTGTAGGGTACGGAAAATTGCTTACGCCACTTTTACGATTATTCGTATCAATCATCAAACCAATAAGTTTAAAGTTATAAACTTTGATAACCCCCCAATTTTTCATTTTAGAAGAGGAAAACCTGTCCCAGTTGAAACGCGCACGGAGAAAATTATGGAGAAAGACATTGTTATCTCAGAAGGGTATTTAGAACGGGGAGATTTCCTGGGTGCGATTAGTGATGGCGTCTTGTATGCGGGGCTGGGTGAGGTTTTAAATTTTGGCTGGGGCTGGGAAAATATTGCCAAATACATCGAAAGCTTATATATTCGGGATACCTACACTGCCCGTAATATTGTCCGCAAAGTGATTAGCGAAACGCACAGCCTGTATCAAGGGAAAATTGGGGATGATGCCACGTTTGTGGGCGTCTGTGTACGACAGCGTAATGAGTTAATGATTTTTACAGGTCCGCCTTTAGATCAACGTCAAGACAAAGTTTATGTGGAACGTTTATTAAACTTTGAGGGCAGAAAAGTGATCTGTGGCGGAACCACGGGGAATATTGTGGGCAAATATCTGGGCGAAGAGGTGGAAATGGATATTGCCACCATGCGACCGGATCTGCCGCCGATTGGTAAGTTAAGTCAAATTGACTTGGTAACCGAAGGGATATTAACCATCTCGAAAAGCCTAGAAATCTTAAAAAAATGTAAATGTGATATCGATCGCTTACCCACTGACAGCAATGGGGCGGTGCTTCTCGCCAAGGAAATCTTGATGGCGGATTCGGTACTCTTCTTAGTGGGACAGAAAATTAACGAATTTTACCAAAATCCGCTGTTACCCAAAAACATTTCCATCCGCCGAAATTTAGTAGAAGAGGTAGTGAAATATTTGCAAAACCATAAAAAAGAAGTCCAGTTAGAATACTGCTAACACCAATTGGGGTAATGAGAATGAATGCCACCCTTACGACCGATTTAGGACAAGCCAATCCAAATCCTCAGTCATGGGTGGTGATTGGCTATGGGAATACGCTGCGGCGGGATGACGGTGTGGGTCAAGTTGTGGCAATGCAGGTGCAAGAGTGGGGATGGCTTGGGGTGCGATCGCTCCCCCTACACCAACTGACCCCAGAACTGGCACAAACCTTAGCTACTGTGGATGGGGCTATCTTTGTCGATGCTTATCCCGTCTCGCCTGAGAAAGCCTTGGTGCAAGTCTTTCCGCTGCGATCGGGGGAGGCTGATTCTGTCCCATTCGGGCATCATTGTGATCCGCGATCGCTCTTAGCTTTAGCCCAAGCCCTTTATAATCATTCTCCCCCCGCTTGGTTGGTTACCATTCCCGCTGTTGACTTCGAGTTTGGCGAAACCCTCTCACCCATTGCCCAACAGGGAGTTACCGATGCCCTCATTTATATTCATCGCTTGTTGGCAACACAAGGGGAGTCGCCGACTCAAGAATCATCAGGTTGCGCCGATATGAGGGAGATGAGGGAGTTGTGAGTTAAATCTCGCACTCAGTCTGGGCGGGCGCGAGTCCCATCTTTTGTGAGGGAAGAAACGACAGTAGTAAAACCCGCCCCTACACAATCACCACGTCTTCCCCACCTTCTCCAACTCAGATGGCAGATTATCAGGGAGAACCCTAGACTTGAGTCCTTGGGTGTTCAGCGTTAACCGTTCCGTTTCAATTTTTCCCAGATTAATTAATAAGGAAAGGAAAAAACAATGGTTAAGCCACTTAAACCAACCACCGATCCAGCTTATGATATTCTGCGTTCCGAACGTCAACCCCTGCACTCCTTCTTCGCCCCCGATACAGTTGCAGTTATTGGGGCGACGGATAAAGAGGGAAGTGTAGGGCGAACCCTACTGTGGAACTTAATGAGTAATCCCTTCGGGGGAACCATTTTTCCCGTGAATCCCAAACGGCATAATGTCCTAGGGATTCCCGCCTATCCCAGCATTAAAGAAATACCCGATCGCGTGGATCTGGCGATCATTGCCATACCCGCCCCCCTGGTACCCGGAGTGATCCAAGAGTGCGTTGATGTTGGCGTCAAAAGCGCGATTATTATTTCGGCAGGATTTAAAGAAATTGGTCCAAAGGGAGTTGAGTTAGAACAACAAATCCTGGAAACCGCCCGGGGCAAGATGCGAATTATTGGTCCCAATTGCCTGGGTTTAATGAGTCCGCGCACCGGGTTAAATGCTACCTTTGCCAGTACCATGGCGCGTCCGGGTAATTTGGCGTTTATTAGTCAGAGTGGGGCATTATGTACCGCTGTCCTCGATTGGAGTTTCTGGGAAAATGTGGGCTTTAGTGCCTTTATTTCCATTGGTTCGATGATTGATGTGAGTTGGGGGGATCTGATTTACTATCTCGGAGATGATCCCCACACCCATAGCATCGTGATTTATATGGAATCCATTGGTGATGCCCGATCCTTCCTCTCTGCGGCGCGGGAAGTGGCATTAACTAAGCCGATTATCGTGATTAAAACTGGGCGAACTGAAGCCGCTGCTAAGGCATCAGCGTCCCATACCGGTTCTTTGGCAGGTAGCGATGATGTCCTTGATGCCGCATTCCGCCGCTGTGGGGTGGTGCGTGTGAATACCATCTCTGAACTGTTTGATATGGCAGAGGTATGGGCGAAACAACCCCGTCGTCCCAAAGGACCCCGCTTAACGATTATTACCAATGCCGGCGGACCCGGAGTTTTGGCGACAGACGCCCTGATTAGCGCTGGCGGTGAACTGGCAGAACTATCTGAGGGGACAATAACTGCCCTCAACGAAATCTTGCCGCGCCATTGGAGTCATGGCAACCCCATTGATATTCTCGGTGATGCTGATCCCGATCGCTATACCAAAGCCTTAGATATTGCCGTTGACGATCCCAACAGTGACGGCTTGCTGGTGATCCTGACACCCCAAGCCATGACTGATCCCACCCAAATTGCCGAACAGTTAAAACCCTATGCCCAGAAAGCCGGGAAACCCGTGTTTGCCAGTTGGATGGGGGGATCAGAAACCAAAACCGGGGAAACCTTACTCAACCGTGCCAGTATTCCCACCTATCCCTACCCCGATGATGCGGCGCGGTTATTTAATTTAATGTGGCAGTACAGCTACAACCTGAGTGGGATCTACGAAACGCCGATTCTGCCCTCATCCGAAGAAACCGCACCCGATCGCGCTTGTGCCCAGCAGATGATTGAAACCGCACGCAAGGCGGGGCGGACGATTCTGACGGAGTTGGAATCGAAACAGCTTCTGGCTGCCTATAATATCCCAATTGTGCATACAGGGGTGGCGAAAACGGAAGAGGAAGCGGTGAACTGGGCAAATTCCCTGGGGTATCCCGTGGTACTCAAACTCTTTTCCGAAACCATTACCCATAAAACTGATGTGGGTGGGGTGCAGTTGAATCTCACCGATGCGGAGGCGGTACGCTGGGCGTTTCGGGGGATTAAATCCTCCGTGACAGAGAAAGTCGGCGCCCAACATTTCTTGGGCGTCACGGTTCAGGAAATGGTGCGTTTGGATGGTGCTTATGAATTGATTATTGGCAGCAGTGTTGATCCACAATTTGGACCGATTTTAGTCTTCGGATCGGGTGGGCAGTTAGTGGAGGTCTTTAAAGACAGCGCGATCGCACTACCTCCGTTGAATACCACCTTAGCGCGGCGGATGATGGAACAAACGAAAATCTATAAAGCGCTTAAAGGGGTGCGGGGACGTCAACCTGTGGATTTGACCGCATTGGAGCAAATTCTGGTGCAATTTAGCCAGTTAGTCATCGAACAACGCTGGATTAAAGAAATTGACATTAATCCCCTGCTGGCGTCTTCTGACAAATTAATTGCGGTAGATGCACGGGTTGTGCTGCACGAACCGGATATGCAAGAAGATCAACTCCCCAAAACCGCGATTCGTTCTTATCCCAACCAATACACCTCTCCCTGGAAGCTTACTGATGAGACGCCGGTGAAGATTCGTCCCATCCGTCCGGAAGATGAACCCCTAATTGTCAAGTTTCACACCACCCTATCGGATGAAAGCGTATATTTGCGGTATTTCAATGCCATTAAGCTGAGTCGGCGGATTGCCCACGAACGCTTAACCCGCATCTGCTTTATCGACTATGACCGGGAAATGGCGTTGCTTGGGGATTATAAGAACCCTGAAACCGGAAAGCATGAAATTTTAGGTGTGGCGCGACTGAGTAAACTGCACGGAATTAACGAGGCGGAATTCGCCATGTTAATTAGTGATCCCTATCAGCGCCGAGGATTAGGCACAGAATTACTGCGGCGCATTGTGCAAATTGGGCGGGATGAGAAACTCAGCCGGATTACGGCAGAAATTCTCGCCGAAAATATCCCCATGCAGAAAGTGGCGGAAAAAGTTGGATTCCGTCTCTCCCGTGCGGGGAATGAATTAGTCAAAGCAGAGATTAATTTATCGTAACTCTGTTTCCCTCGTTCCCAGGCTCTGCCTGGGAATGCTCTTGTGGAGGCTGGAAATTCTAAATATTAAAAACAAAGATTTAGACAGAAAAAAATTACATCCTAGCCTCTATTTTTGCCCCGTTTTAACCTTTTACCAATCAAAAAAGTACTAATCATTACTGTCCCTATAGTTAATGAGGGTTCTGGAACAGTTTTGGAATCTGTGGAAAAAGCGGCATTGAATGAATAGTCCCGATTATCTCCATTGTTGTACCAAAAAGCATTGTTTTTACTGTAATAAAGACCGTATCCTTCTGAATAAGAATCCTGATCAAAATTATATCCAATGGCTCCCGAACCCGGAGTTTCCACGTTCAAATAAGCTACGTACTGCTGTCCAGCAAGCAGAGAAATTTCTCCAGTGTTAAAAGTAATTTCAGCATAACCAGACGGTTTAGCTGTATATCTCGGCAAACCGGCTACTGACTGAGAATCGCTAGAGTAGATGTCTACCGCTGACTCGAAGGTAATGGGATTCCAGGGTGCAAGGTGGGCTGTGAACTCTGTAGGAGGGCTTTCTACTGAACTGAGAAAAAAGCTAAAGGAATTGATCACATTATCCTTTGGTACGGTGAAGACTTGTCCATAGCGACTGTTCTCGAATATATATCCTTCACCTAGCCATCCGGCTGTCGTATCGATTTCAGCCGCCTGTGCTATCTCAACTGTTCCTAAACTGAGTAGTGTCACCCCGGCTGTAGCGGTTAATAAGTTTTTTACACTTAACATGAACTTTTCCCTCATCATACACATCCTCTAAGTACCTGTACTCATGATTTTAATTCATTCCAACCTCAGACGCTTAATATGAAGTGTTATAAAGTCAGCCTAGAATCTCGCCTTCTACAATGGAAGCATCAGCCCAATTCGAGGAGAAAGTCATGGCAGCAGAACGAGAATTTGATGAGGCTCTACATGAAGCTGGCGTAGAGGCGGCTAGGGTACTGATAGAGTTTCTCAAGAATCCACCGGAAGGAGAAGGCATGGCGAAATCCTCCTTCTCTGACGGAAACGCAAAAATAGTCAAAGTTAAAGTTGCTCTTCAGGTACTGGCAATAGCCAATGATTTACCAACTCCGCCATTTTTTATCGACCAGAGCAATAAATCTTAAACGAAATGTCGCTGACTTAAGCCTTGTTCCAAGAGTTATACCCATTGGCTTGAGAATCTGGGATATGGGGTTCCATTGGAAACAAGACAGCTAATCATTGTAACCAAAAATTATAAGCTTAAACGGCGATCGCACAAAGGTACGAAGGCAAAACGCCTCGGTTGCGCCTTGGACACCTAACCCAAGCGAAAAAAATCTGCGATCGCACCCTTACTTGATACTTATACCACCTTGCTTTCTCCAGCAGGGATAGGTGAAACAAAAGTAAGTTATCACTCCATCTTATGATAGATGTGCCATGGCACGTCTGTACGTTACTTTTTTGATAGCTAGCTGGGATTACAAAACCAAGACTTTAGTGATCGCTATCACGAGAAAATCCATTTTTAACACACAGTAGTGGAAATTTAGATCACAACAATTACCACTAGAAATTTCTACTCTAGAAGTGAAGCCCACATTTCGATTTGAGTACGTGCTGTCAATCAAAATGTGGGCGGCTGTCAGGGTTTTAGGGGTGCATCTACCCTTTCATATTCATTTAGGGTCTTTTATAAGGCAGGGTGCATTTGCTTTCTCTAGTTTCCGCCAATTATCAGCAAAATGGGTAGAGTTACGATGAAATCTGACCCGCTGAATATGAAAATTTAGTAAAGTTTTAGAGTTTCCGCGCTGTTCGCCATTCTCTGTAAGCCTGTGATATTCATCGATAAGTATAGGTAAACTTTTATATCAAAATCCCATCTTTCTAGATGACACTCTGTACAACGTTAATATCTAGAAAGGAGATAATCAGCAATGAGTTGGACTCAATTCATCGAAGCGATAGCCCATACGGAGATTGAGTTCCCACAGCTAGCAACGGCGTGTCTAGCCCAGGCAATTCTGGAAAGTGGACGCGAAACTACAGAATTGGCAAAACGACACAACAACCACCACGGCATGAAGTGGCGCGACGAGATGAAAAACATCGCTGTACCAGTTTACTATAAAACAGACAGTGAACCAAGAGGTGGGGCGGAGTTTTGCAAGTTTGCCACAAAAGCCGATGCGGTTCGCGGCTACTGGCGTTTTCTTGACCGTTCACCCTATCAAGGATGGCGCAATCACGTCCAAAGTCCTGAGGCGTTTCTTACCTTCATTAGTCCAATTTGGTGTCCTTCTGGCTACACAGACACCTGGAAATCCCGTCATGGTGGGTTAGTCTACCATGAATACATTCTTCAGAAGTTGTATAACGAAGCCTCTGAACTTTTCAACTCAGTGCGTTAACTACACTATAATCTTGACTGAAGTCAATGATATTCATTGTAGTATACAGGCAATCTCACTGAGGCAATTGGTGTTTTGAGAACCCTTTACTTTTTAGTCCCTGGAACCTATGGTACATTTGCTTGTGGAGGTCTTTGGGCGGAGTTGAAAACCCTGAGTCTGGCAAAGCAGGTTTGCCCTGCTGAGGTGGTAACCTATCGTCAACGGGAAAAGGATATCTTGTTCCTGGATGATTTGCTCAAGCAACAGGATTTAAATAATGTTATTTTTGTGATCAGTTGGGGATTTGATATTCCTAAACTTGTGGCAAAACTCAAGTCCTATCCGGTTATTTACCATGCCCATAGTGCTGGGTATCGATTTAAACTTCCAGCGCGTATTCCTATCATTACTGTTAGTCGCAATACTATGGGATATTGGGGACAGCGATCGCCTAATTCTCTCATTTACTATTTACCGAATCATATTTCGGAAGAATTCAAGAATTTTAACCGAGAACGAGATATTGATGTGTTAGTTCAGGCGCGGAAATCGTCTGAGTATTTACTCCAAGACTTGATACCAGAGTTACAGAAGCATTGTCGTGTCAAACTTGTTGATTCCTACGTCGAGGATTTGCCGGGACTTTTTAATCGGGCTAAGGTTTATTTGTATGATTCGGCTGAATATTGGGCGCAACAATGGGTGAGTGAAGGTTTTGGGCTGCAACCGATGGAAGCCCTTGCCTGTGGTTGTCAGGTTTTTTCTAGTGTGAATGGGGGCTTATCGGATTATTTAGATCCGGGGTTTAATTGCTATAAAATAGCGGGATACTCTTTAGAGTATGATAGTAAACGCATTCTCAGAGTTATAGAAAATGCCTCATTCAAGGCTTTGGATAAACAGTTTTTTGTCGAATACCGTTCTGAAACTATTATCCGTCGCATTCAAATAATTTTGTCTGATATAAATGAGTTTTTTGATTTAAGCCAAAATCTACCGGGTAGTATTCCAAGCTTGACGAGAAGACGGCTAGCTAAGTTAAGTATCCAGAGATTCTCTAATAAACTATGGCAAAAAATATATCGTTAGCCACTAAGTTTTTCTAAATTGTCGTAAATTAGCTGCGGATGTAACCAATTCGCTTTTTCAGTGTAATAATCATTTTACGAATGATAAATAACGAATGACTAAACTCTAGGGAACCGGTACGATGAAAGTAGATCTACAGACTTTTTTTAGAGCAACGAACCCCAGCAGAACGCTGGTTGTGGACAATCCAGAAGACCAGAAATTTTATACCGACTTTTCCCCAGTACGCGGGGGTAAGATTATTGAAGAACTTAAAGATAATATTACCTTTTTCTCACCTGATGAACCAACCTGCGCCTTATTTACGGGACATATTGGTTCTGGCAAATCGACGGAGTTATTGCGACTGAAGGCAGAATTAGAAGAAGATGGGTTTCATGTCGTCTACTTTGAGTCGAGTGAAGACTTGGAAATGGCGGATGTGGATATTGCTGATGTGCTACTGGCGATCGCACGTCGGATTTCTCAAAGTTTGGCAACCATCCAACTCGGTAAATTAACGGGGTTACAGACGCTGCTACAGGGGGCTGCAAGGGTATTAAATGCCGAGTTGCAGGGGGTGAAAATTAAAGTTCCAAATTTGGGAGATGTGGGTGTTGTCTCTCAAGAGGATACCGTTTCTCTGGCGTTTGGGATTGGCGAAATCACGGCGAAGACAAAAAGTGATGCGACGCTGCGTCAGAGACTGAATCAGTACCTAGGACCTCAGAAAACCCAGCTACTGCAGGTGATTAATCAGGAACTCATCGAACCTGCGATCGCGAAACTCAAACAGCAGGGTAAAAATGGTTTAGTCGTCATTATCGATAATCTGGATCGGCTCGATAATAGCCCAAAACCGTGGGGACGTCCACAACAGGATTATTTGTTTGTGGATCAGAGTGAATGTTTAACTAAGCTGCATTGTCATTTAGTTTATACCATGCCCTTGGGGTTGAAGTTCTCTAATGATTATGGCATGTTGACACAACGGTTTCCCGAACGACCAAAAATATTGCCGATGGTTCCGGTACAGTTAAAAGATGGGAGTGATTGTCAAGCGGGAATCAGTTTACTGCGACAGATGGTTCTCGCACGGGCATTTCCGGATTTAGGGGAAAAAGAACGTCTGGAAAGTTGTACTGAAATTTTCGATAATTTGGAAAGCTTAGACTATCTATGCTACAGGAGTGGGGGTCATGTGCGAGATTTATTGAAGTTACTCAATGATTGGATAAAAAAGGAACGGAAGTTCCCTCTGTGTCGGGAGACTCTGGAGAAATTAGTTCGGCAATATCGGAATGAAATGACATTGAGAATTTCCGATAGTCAGTGGGGGTTATTGCGACAAGTGCAGCAACGGAAATGGGTGAGTGATGATCAGGGATATGAAATGTTGATTCGCAGTCGGTTGGTGTTTGAATATTATTACAATGATGAGTCTTGGTTTGATGTTAATCCGATTTTGGTGGATGCTCAAGAGTTGCAGGGATAATATTTGAGGTAGGGGCACCATCCTTGCGCCCACTTTTTTATCTATGTTATGTGAGTTAGAATAGTTTGATGGGGTAGGGGGGATACGGGTTTATTTTTTTAACGCAGAGTAACGCAGAGGTTAACGCAGAGGAACGCAGAGGGTTCGTGTACATTATAGGTAGGAGGGAGTGTTTGAGAATAACGGTATAGTGGGTTTCAATAAGTGGCAATTTATAAGGCGGTTGAAATGGTATTCAAATCCTGATGGCTGTTTCTGGTTTTCGTTTTGGTAAAACCTGATACAGAAATTTAATATGGATAATTATCGAGAGGAGATTACTATTGATAATCAGGAAGCCTTAGAGGAGTTGATTTGGACAGTTGAAGCCTCTGAGGGAGGGTTTTACATCATGCTGGCGCGTTGTAACTATGCGTATTTACAGGAACGTTTAATCCAGCAAGTGCAGGAACAATGCGCCCTTGATATTCGAGTTATTTACCTTAAAGAATCAGACAGAATACTTTATTCGACAATTTGCGCCCAATTGGGACAGGAAATGCCCGCCGCTTTGATGGTGTCTGGATTAGCCACGGTGGATAATCTGGATGATATGCTGAGGGCAACGAATCAGGTGCGGGAGGAGTTTCGCAAGAATTTTCACTTTCCGGTTATCTTGTGGATTAATGAAGCGGTTCATGTCCAATTCCTGAGAATTGCCCCAGATTTTGAGAGTTGGACAACCACCACTCGATTCGCCATACCCACAGATGAGTTAATTGAAGTTCTCCAGGAGACGGTTGAGTCGTTATTTGCGACAGCATTAGCTGTTAATTCATCTCAATCCTTATACAAGCTAGCTGATGTTTTAGCTCAAGGTTGTTTAACTCGTTCAGAACTAGACTTGGCGTTAAAAGAGTTACCCCATCGCTTGCAAGATTTAGACCCCCAGCTTGAAGCGGGATTAAAGTTCATTCGCGGGTTAAATGTCGGAGATAGTCCAGAAGCGTTAGATTACTTTCAACAAAGCCTAACATTTTGGCAACAGGTAGGGGCGGGTTTTACAGATAACGTGTCTCGCCAAACAGATAACATAACTAAACCCGCCCCCATTGACCCCAATGTAGAGACAATCGATAACTTAACTCAACCCGTCCGGATTAATGCCAAATTAAAAGCCGGATTACTCCTATTTCATATTGGACTCTACCACTATCGCACAACGGATCGCAAAAAACACCAGACGGTTATCTGGCAAAACTCCAAGATTTACCTTCAACAATGTTTAGACATATTTGACCAAGAAAACCGCCCCGATTTAGTAGCAAAATGCATTACTCAATTAGAACGAGTGCTGCGACGGATGCAAGCATGGGATGAATTAAAACAGGTAGTGCAAAAAGCTTTACCCTTGCATCAACAGTATGGAAGTACCAGTAAATTAGCCCAAGATTATAGCTTTTTAGCTGAAGCAGCATTACAGCAACAGCGTTGGGATGATGCTTGTCAAGCGGCACAGCAAGCTGAGGATATTATAAACAAACTTCCTAAACATGAAGGCTGGATTCAGGAAGTAAATTTGCTATTTTTAGCCCAAGCAGAACGGCAATTAGGCAATAAGCAAGCCGCGATTTCTCATCTAGTTAAAGCTAGACAATTGGGTGACTTTGGAAATCCCATGATTTCTGTCCGTATATTAGAAGAGTTACGAGAACTCTATTTTGAAGAAAGGCAATATTTAGCCGCGTTTGCTACAAAACAACAGCGGCGTTCCATTGAACAGCAATATGGTATTCGTGCTTTTATTGGTGCGGGACGATTGCAACCGCATCGAAAAGATGCTGTTTACTGGTCGCGGGATTTGGAAAACCTCTCTCCTGCTCTTGAGAAGGCTTTGAATTCTCCCTCTTCCGTAAAAAATCAGCAAGAAGCTTTATCCAAAACGGATCATTCAGAGTCGGTTGCGCCAGAAATTATCGCCTCTGGACGACAGCGAGATTTAGAGCGATTAATAGAACGGATTGGACGAAATGATTGTAAGTTAATTGTCATTCATGGACGCTCTGGGGTCGGGAAAAGTTCTCTGGTGAATGCGGGATTAGTTCCGGCATTAAAGCAAAGCGTTATTGGCACTCATAAGAATTGTCCAATTTCCATCCTAGTTTATACGAATTGGATAGAGGAATTGGAAAAGCAGTTGCTAAATGAAGATGAATCCGTAGGGGCTAGTTTAGACGATAACTTGTCGGAAAAATTACCAAACTCTCAACAAAACCTGCCCGATTCCCCAAGTTTAGATAATAACGTCTCTGGATTATCAAGAAACTCTCAAACAAACCAACCTTATGCCACAATCCTGGAACAGTTAGGAGAAAATGAACAGCGCCAGCGGCGGACGGTGCTGATTTTTGACCAATTTGAGGAATTCTTTTTTGTTTATACTAATCAGACTGAACGGCGACTATTTTGGCAGTTTTTGGCAGACTGTTTAAATATTTTATCCGTGAAGGTAATTTTGTCGCTACGGGAAGATTATTTACACTATTTGTTAGAGTGCAATCGTCTGGATAGCATGAGTGTGATTGGTCATGATATTCTGGGGAAGAATGTGCTGTATGAATTGGGGAATTTTTCACCAACAGATGCCAAAGCTATTATAGAAGATTTAACCACGCGATCGCGCTTTTATTTAGAACCTGTTTTAATTGATCAACTGGTCAAGGATTTAGCGGGTACAACGGGGGCAATATTACCGATTGAGTTGCAGGTTGTGGGGGCGCAATTACAGGCGGAGAATATCAAAACACTGGCGGATTATCGGGAGTTAGGGACGAAAGAAGAATTAGTCAAGCGCTATTTAGAGGAAGTAGTTGAGGATTGTGGTGCTGAGAATAAACAGGCGGCGGAATTGGTGCTGTATTTGCTTACGGATGAAAAAGGGACTCGTCCGCTGAAGACTCGCGCTGAATTGGAACGCGATTTAGAGGGATTAGCGGCGGATTTGACAACGGAAGCGAGTAAGTTAGATTTAGTCTTAAGGATTTTTGTGGAGTCTGGTTTAGTGTTTTTGTTACCAGAAACTCCTTATGACCGTTATCAATTAGTTCATGATTATTTGGCTGAGTTTATTCGAGAAAACCAAGAGTCGAGGTTAAATGAGTTAATTGCAGCACTACAGGAAGAACGAGAACGACGTCAAAAAGCAGAAGCCTTGAGTCGGTTTAGTCAGGAAGAATTGACCCAAGCGAGGCGAAAGGCAAGGCGACTCGTTCAGATTGGCTCAGGAGTATTTGCTATCACTTTGGTTTTATCAGCAGGTGTGTGGGCGCTTGCAGCTATGAGAGTCGCGGACGCAGATCAAAGAGAAGCTGATGCACAGCAAAGAGTTGAAAAAGCTGATACTAAAGAAAAAGAAGCTTTCGATCAAATTTTAGATGCAAGGCAGAGAGTTTACAAAGCTAATGATACAGAAAAAAAAGCTCAAAATAAAGTAAAATCTGCCCAGCAAAAAGAAAGAGAGGCTCTTAAAGCTGTTGACGTTGCCAACTTAAAGGTTAAAGCCGCTATAGAGAGAGAAAATAAAGTTAATCAAGAGGCAGAGGCTAGAACTCAGCAAGCGAATCAAAAGGTTAATTCGGCGCAAGTTAAATTAGAGGCAGCAAATCGCAGTGTTCGACAGGCTGACCAAGCGGTTGAGCAAGCAGAGGCTAAACTCGCAAAAATTGAGCAACAAACAAGAGAACAAATTCAACAAGCTAAACGAGAAATTGCCGAAGCTGAGGAGACGGCAAAACTCGCACGTCAAGATAGAGAAAAAGCTCGACAACTTGCTCAGGAAGCACAAATTAACTATCAACAGGCGCAAGCTGCTTATGAAGAGGCTCAACAAGGAACTAGATTAGAACAGGCAGGTGCTAGTACTTTACGGCAGTTTCTATTTGGCTCTTCTCAAGAAGTTAAAGTAAAATCATTAATTGCTGCGATACAAATTGGGCAACAATTGAAATCTCTAATCGGGAATGACCGTCCCCTCAAAGACTATCCAGCTACGAGTCCTCTATTAGCCCTACAAGTTATTCTTGATAGTTTTCAGCAGCAAGAGCAAACCAACAGCCAGCTAAATGTTCAAAGCATAGTCAGAAATATTAGCTTCAGCCCTGATGGACAAAAGCTAGCAATAGCACGACAAGATGGAGTTGTTGAACTTTGGCATCAGTCCGTGCAGCAACTGTCTTTCTTAACTAAACTACAAGCACATCAGGGAGCAGTCACCACTATTAGTTTCAGTCAAAATGGGCAGTATTTAGTTACAGCAGGACAAGATGGAACGGTTCGACTCTGGAAACAATCAGGACAGCAGCTTACTCCATTAGGTCAATGGCAGGCTCATCAAAGTGCAGTGACCAGTATTAGTTTCAGTCAAAATGGGCAGTATTTAGTTACGACAGGGCAAGATGGTACAGTTCAAATTTGGGAGCTATCAGAGCAACAGCTCAATCAATTGCGGCAATGGTCAGCTCATGAAAGCGTGATTATCAGCGCAAGCATCAGTCCAGACGGAAACTATTTGGTGACGTTGGGGGGAAATGGTGCAGCCAAGCTTTGGAATTGGTCAGGTGAGCAACAGCAAGAAATAAAGGTTGAGCAAGGTTGGATTACGAGTATAAGTTTCAGCCCAGATAATCAGCAGGTGGCGACAGGTGAGTTAGACGGCACAATTCGGATTTGGAATCTATCTGGGAAAGAGTTGGATCGATTTAACAGTTATCAAGGTAAGCTAAGATACATAGGCTTTAGTCCAGATGGAGACAAAATCGCTACTGTTGGTTTTGAAGGCACACTACGACTTTGGAATTTATCGGGACGGCAAGTCGCTCAATTTGGTAGCGATGATAGTAAAGTTGTGACTATTAGCTTCAGTCCCAATGGAAAACAACTTGCTGCTGTAGATATTAGTAATGCGCTATCACTGTATCAGGTTAGAGAATTAAATAAATTGCTGCAACAAGGGTGCAATGTTTTAAAGAGTTACCGTGCAACTTATGCAGATGTGTCTAGAATATGCCCCTAGAAATAGGCTTATTTCAATCGGCTTAGTGGAGGTGATAAGAATGCTACCAATGAGTTGAAAATTTTTCCTGGGTTTTCTCTACCTTGTACCACCATCAGTACTGTTTCTTGGTTGCCCGCGTCGTGCGGGACAAAATAAGCAGCCTTCATACGTCTCTGCATTTGTCGTAGCAGGTTTTGGTTGGGATGATGAGGGTTGTTGCCTGACCATTTCAGACTCACTCACCGATAATCTTTCCTGTGACTGAGATGATGTATTGCTTAAAACCTGGCGCAGAATTTCTACTGTTGGTTCGGCATCCTCTCCTGGTTTGAATGTAAAGATTGGTCGGTTACATGAATGATCTGCTACATTTTCGTCTGGAGCAGCGCTTGCTGCACATACAACTGGCTCTCCATTGATAATTTCTGCTTTCAAATAATTCAGTAGCCCTTTCTGATTATAATCTTGCAGTATTGCCGATGCTCCCGTACATCTCGTTAAAGCATCTTCTCCAGTTTCAGGATAATAATCATTGCTCCATCTAAAAATTGGAATTACTTCTTGATGTGTTTTGGAAGTTCTAGCAACTGTATGTGGTATGCCATCAATCTCGTGGCAAGAAAAATTAATAGTTGGATCAGTACTCGGAACTACAGCAGACTCTTGGGCATGGGCTGTGCTAGTCACTGCGACCATGTAAGCAATTATAATTACCGATGATGCGAAAGTTGAAGCTAATGATTGCAATTTCATGGGAAGCAGCTCATTTTTGTTTTGTCATAATTGTCATAAGGAGCTAACCTTCATTTTAGTTAGTGGGAGTTAAAATCGAGGTCAGTGTAATGAAATTTAATAATAATTCTATCAAAGCAAAATTTCTACCCTGTTAGCAACTCTCCCAACCGCTTCAACACCCCCAACACTCCATACAACTCATTCCCTCGCCGTCTTAGCGTAAACTCATCGGACAACCCATATTGAGGTGTATCTTGCCGAATCAATTTAATAAACATAAAATGACTCCCATTTGTCACCAATCCAAACGTGGGTTGTAAAGGATTCGGACTATTGAGCATATAAAACAACGCCTGCGGTAACGCTTCACTCAAACTAAACCGCTTACTTTTTGACTCAATTGCCAAAAAATCCGCCTTAACTTGGTCTAGCCATTCCTTTTGAGCCACTGTAAGTTCGGGTAATTTACTCTGCCATTCCCCAAAAAACGGCTCATCCTCAACTTGTTGCAGGTGAAATTTCTCTTCTACATCATGCAGGGTTAATTCACTCGCTTGAATAACTTGTGCCATAATCGTTGAGTCCTTTGGCTAGCATCCTTTCATGATAAAGGTTTGAAGCACTGAGGGAACCGGATGCGATCGCGCGGTGAGTTAAGAGTACTATTATTTTAGTTCGCCGTCTCAATCCAGGTTAGCTAATCTCCTGATTCATCTGGGGTATATCAGTACATTATCCATGGTATTCTGTTTGTTGCCATCGCTTCAATACAGCCAAGACTTGATACAACTCATTCCCTCGCCGTCTCAGCGTAAACTCATCAGATAAGGCATACTTGGGTGTATCTAGATGAATCAATTTAATGAATATAAAATGACTCCCATTCGTTGCCAATCCGAACGTCGGTTGAGATAGATTCGGATTTTTTAGCATATAAAACAAAGCTTGTGGCAAAGCTTTATCCACACTAAACTGCTTGTTTTTTGATTCAATCACCGCTACCCATAATTGCTGCTTTAATACCAATACATCTATCTTTCCTCGGATGATTTCTTCCTCATCCTTCGCTGCAACTTGTACCTCAGCATCTGGGTGAAAAGGATAACGAAAGAAGCCAGCTAGTGAGAGCAATGGCGCTAACACGACCATCTTTACAACCTCCTCATGCAGCGGATATTCGATGATTGAAATAAAATCCGCTTTGACCCGATCTAACCATTGTTTTTCCGCATCCGTTACCTCTGGCAAATCATCCTGCCATTCTCGGAAAAATTGTTCATCCTCAACCTGCTGGAGGTTAAACTTTTCTTTGACATCGTGTAGGGTTAATTCACTCGCTTGAATAACTTGTGCCATAATCGTTGAGTCCTTTGGCTAGCATCCTTTCAGGATAAGGGTTTAAGCCGCTGATGGAACCGGATGCGATCGCGCGTCTGTGGCAGATTCTCAGCCAAGGGCAACCCGATCGTCTGTAGGGGCGGGTTTTACCGATATCATGCTCTTCAAAACGGGTAATATCAAATCCGGGTTAGCCACCCCCTTTATAATCTAGTCCGCGCAGGCGGACGAAAGTTTGTGTAGCAGCGATTTCAATCGCCTCCTCTTGCTGATCCCTCTATCTCTCCACACTGGCGCGAAAATGCCACGAATTCAACGATTCGTCATTGTAAATGCCCCTCTGAAGGATACTATTACTACTTGAGACTTCATCGTACACAACTATCAATATGAATATTCTTTTTGTTGCCGCAGAGGTAGCGCCCCTGGCAAAAGTCGGCGGTATGGGGGATGTTGTGGGCGCATTGCCTAAGTTCCTGAAGCGCTTGGGACATGATGTGCGGATTTTTATGCCCTATTACGGCTTTTTAGCCGACAAGATGGAGATTCCCAAAAAACCCGTCTGGTGGGGGTATGCCATGTTTGAGTCATTCGCCGTCTATGAAACGGTTTTACCGGGAACCGATGTCCCCCTCTATCTGTTTGGACATCTCGCCTTCTCCGGGCGCAATATCTACGGAGGAGAGGATGAAGACTGGCGGTTTACCCTGTTTGCCAATGGTGCATCTGAGTTTGCTTGGAACTACTGGAAACCGCAAATTATTCATTGTCACGATTGGCACACCGGCATGATTCCCGTGTGGATGAACCAATCCCCGGATATTTCCACCGTCTTCACCATTCACAACTTGGCGTATCAAGGTCCCTGGCGCTGGCGCTTACAGCAGATAACCTGGTGTCCTTGGTACATGCAAGGTCATAACACAATGGCGGCGGCGGTACAATTTGCTGACCGAGTTACTGTCGTCTCGCCAACCTACGCTGATCAAATCCGCACGGCTGAATACGGCGAAACTCTAGAAGGGTTAATGTCTTTCATTAGTGGTAAAACCGTCGGGATTCTCAATGGCATTGATACAGATAGTTATGACCCAGAAATCGACAAATACCTAGAGCAAAATTTCACCGCCGATACAATTGAATTACGTCGCAAAAATAAAGTGACCCTGCAAGAAGAGGTGGGCTTAGAAGTCAACGCCAATGTCTTTCTCATGGGTATGGTCACGCGCCTAGTTGAGCAAAAGGGGATTGACCTATTATTACAAGTCCTCGAACGCTTCATGGCTTACACCGATGCCCAATTTATATTACTGGCTGCCGGTGAACGTTACTACGAAACCCAAATGTGGCAATTGGCATCCCGCTATCGGGGTCGCATGTCTGTCCAACTCCTCTATAATGATGCTCTGTCCCGACGCATTTATGCCGGTTGTGATACATTCTTGATGCCATCCCGGTTTGAACCTTGTGGGATTAGTCAACTGCTAGCCATGCGCTACGGCTGTGTCCCTATTGTCCGGCGTACAGGGGGTCTGGTGGATACCGTTTCTCACCATGAACCGGTTAGCCAAACCGGCACTGGCTACTGCTTTGACCGCTATGAACCCTTAGACTTTTATACCTGCATGGTGCGGACTTGGGAAGGCTTCCGCTTTAAAGATCAATGGACAACGCTACAGCAGCGGGGGATGCGTCAGAATTTCAGTTGGGATAAATCAGCCAAACAGTATATCCGCGTATACCGAGAGGTGTTAGGGTTACCGCCAGAGGACGAAACTGTCCAACCGCAAGAGGCAGATTCACCCCTGACAGGTGTTGTCAGTTAAACTTACTTCCTCCCCGACTGTAGAGACGTAGCATGCTACGTCTCTACACCACATCTTTGGGATCAAGTGTATTCTCTTGAACGACCAGGCGCGATCGCATTTATGGTAAGGTTATAACTATTGCCCAATAAAAAATCGGAATTCATGAACCCTAACCTACTTCGTTGAGGTTAGGGATTGGCAGAGGGAACCTGCTCCGAAGTCATGAATAGGGCAT